>DASWYH010000806.1:0-8804 GCA_036405095.1 Gemmata sp.
CGCGGCCAAGAGCGCCGGGACGTTGCTGATGGTGGCGCACGTGCTGCCATTCTTCCCCGAATTCAGGTACGCGGCCGAGGTCATCGCGAGCGGGCGCTACGGAAAGGTGCTCGCCGCGCACTTCAAGCGCGTCATCGCGAAGCCGAATTGGTCCGCGGACATCTCCGATGTCGCGAAGACCGGCGGCCCGGCGGTCGATCTGCACATCCACGACACACACTTCATCGGGCTGGTGTGCGGCGTACCGGCGCAAGTGTTCTCGGTGGGTACGGTCGAAGGGGATGCGGTCGCGTACCTCACCACGTCGTACCTCTACGGTCCCGGCGGCCCGGCAGTGACGTGTTCCAGCGGTGCCGTTTCGATGCCCGGGCGCCCGTTCGTTCACGGCTACGAGCTCTTCCTGGAGAAGGCGACCCTGCTTTACGATTCGGGTGGGGTGCCGCTCACGCTGCTCACGGCGGACGGGAAATCTGAGCAACCCGCGCTGCCCGGCGGGGGAGACGCGCTTGCCGCATTTACGGACGAGTTGCAAACGGCGGTAAATGGCGTGACTTCGGGACAGGAACCGCCCCTCTTGAGCGGCCAACTGGCGCGTGACGCGCTCGTTCTGTGCCACCGCGAAATCGAATCGGTGAAGACAGGGAAGCCGGTTGCCGTTCGGTAACCACCTAAAGCGCCTATTCTCTCCGACCGGAACACTCGCCGCCGGTTCCGCGGAAATGCGATTTGGTAAGCTGCAACGGTTCCCGCGGTTTGCCCGGTTCTGCCGATCTAAAGCGACAGAACCGAACGGGCAAAGCGCGAGGGCCGGTCATGCTTCGGCGAACGTGGGTCGGGTGCGGGTTTCTGGCGGTCGCGCTCGCAATCTCGGGCTGTGTGGTGCCCTGCCATAAGGGCTACCAGAAGTCACTCGAACACGGCGCGGACTGCCCACTGCCGACCACCTGTCGGAACCGCGTTCACGTGTTCATGATTCACGGCCTCACACCTTCAACCGACCGCGGGCTGAACGCGCTCCGACTCAAACTCGGCGAGAACGGTTTCCCAATGGTGGGCACGGGGGAAATGTGCCACTGGTGGTGGGTGAAGAACGAGATCGAGTGCATCCGCCAAAACGACTCCGCCGCGCGGTTCGTGTTGATCGGGTACGATTACGGCGCCGCGGTCGCCACCGGACTCGCCCGCGATCTGAGAGCCAAGAACATCAACGTGGACGCGGTAGTGCTGCTCGACCCGAAGGGTTGCGGCCCCGATCCGTGCGGTGTGAACACCCTCATGATTGTGAACGGGCGATCGACCGCATGCGCCCCGCACTCGGCCCGCGTGGTGGTCCCGGACGCGACGCACTTCGGGTTACCGGCTCACCCGACAACCGTGGCCGTGGTTACTGACCTGTTGAGCGGCATCGCGTTCCAAACTTACGAACCCGAGGTCGAAGAGATCCCCGTGTGGAGTTACCCCCACGCCCCTGAAGCGGTCCACCTGTCGCCCAACAAGACGGGGGCCGAATGGGATTTCCTCGCCGACCGGACCGGTCCCACACGCGCCATCGGGGTGCAGATGGCCGCTCAACCGGTCAACCGACCGGCCGCAGCGGCGGCTGTGCCCGCGGTGCCGGTCGCGGTGAAGCGCTGAACGCCCTCGTCTAAGTCGGGGTCGCGTGCTTCAATGAACGCATGAAACTGAAGCAGCAGCCCGAAGACTTCCGGGTCGAAGAACTCACCGATGTGGTCGCCGGGGAAACCGGCGACTTCGCGCTTTACCGCCTCGACAAGACCGGTTGGACCACCCCGGACGCGCTCTCCGCGGTGCGGCGCCGCTGGCAACTCGACCACCGGCGCCTGAGCTACGGCGGGTTGAAGGACCGACACGCGGTGACCGCTCAGCACCTCACCGTGTTCCGCGGTCCGAAGCGGAACCTCGCACACGAGCGCATCACGGTTACCTACCTCGGCCAGGTGGCCGAGCCGTTCACCGCCCAGGACATCAAAGCAAACCGGTTCACGCTCACGCTCCGTTCGATGGATGACGCCGCGGTCGCACGCGCCGAAGCCGCGCTGCGCGAGGTCGCGGACGCCGGGCTACCGAACTACTTCGACGACCAGCGGTTCGGCTCGGTTTCTTCCGGGGTGGGGGGCACCTCACCGGGTGCGCCGGGCACGCCCGCCGGCGCGGAGGAGTTCGTTGCAAAGGAGATGGTGTTCGGGCGGTTCGAGCGGGCGTTGTGGCTCGCGCTTGCCGCGCCCTACGAGCACGACCGCGCCGACGCGAAGCGCGAAAAGGCGACTCTCGTTGAGTTGTGGGGCAAGTGGCCCGAGTGTCAGGCGAAGTTGCCCAAGGGGCACGCGCGGAGCCTCGTGAGTTACCTCGCCGCGCACCCGACCGATTTCAAGGGCGCGGTGGCGCGCCTGCGGCCCGAACTTCAGGGACTGTACCTCTCCGCGTACCAGAGTTTCCTCTGGAACAAGATGCTGGCGGTGTGGCTGAACACAACCATCGGGGCCGAAAACCTCACCCCCGTTGAACTGAAGCTCGGCGCCGTCCCCGCGCCGGTGCGCCTCCCCGACGAGCACCGCGCCGCGTGGGCGTCCCTGACGTTGCCCTTACCTTCGGCCCGCGTGAAACCGGAACCGGGCGCCCCGTGGCTTCCCATCGTCGAAGAGGCGCTGAGGGGCGAAGGGCTATCGCTCGCGGAACTGAAGGTGAAGGGGATGCAAAAGCCGTTCTTCTCGAAGGGCGAACGCCCGGCGAGCATGAGAGCTGAGAACCTGACCAGCACCGTCGGCGCCGACGAACTCAACAAGGGTCGAAAGAAGCTCGTGTTGGGGTTCGATCTGCCCCGGGGCTGCTACGCCACGATGCTCGTGAAGCGCGTCACCTCCTGACCGCAAGTTGGCCGGGGCGCTGGTCCCTGGGACCGCGGCCGTCCCGGCCGCTGCTCAGCGGGTGGTGAGGCTTTTGGGGAGCGTGTTTGTGAAAGCGACCGGGGCGGCCACAACCCGGGGAACCAATACCGGTGAGCGTGGTTGAACCAACAACTCATCCACTTCGGGCACCGTGGCCAGCTTGCAAGCGGCCTTCGTTCGGTGACCCAGTTCTGCGCCGGGGTCGGTCCCGATCCAATCACCGGGATACGGCTGGCAGAACAAACACGAGGAACACGGCCATTACCGCCAAAATAATGAGCACCGCCAGCAGCCGTTTCCGGCGCGCCTGCGCCTCTCGCTGTTGTGCGAGCGGGTTCGCGGGTGGCGTGTTCGCAAGGTACTCGAACTCGTGCGGGATAAAGGGTTTTGTCTGCCTGAAGCTTTCCCTGATGCTGACCAGGATGACCAGAAGGGGAATTGGGCAGAGGATGTTCGCTATCACGACGCTTACCAGTGCTTGCCTGTACAACTTCCGCCGCACGCAGGGCGGGCAACCAAAAACCCGTTGGAGGTTCCAGCTCCAGACAACGTAAGCGAACGCAAAGATGATAAACGGGTACTCGTAAATCTGGATGTGATTCGTCATTCGACAGCAGTGCGGACAGCGCACTTGAGTGGGAGTCCCGCTCGTACCCGTCGCTTCCACTGCCATTCCCTCCCTTTGCCGTGTCCGTGTCTCGTGTGCAGAGGTGCATCGCTCTGCACACCAATCTTGGTTAAGCGTATTAGCTTATACCAAGCTTGGACCGAATACACAAGGCGCCGGGAAGGTTCACGCAACGCAAAAGCCCCCACCGACCTCCCCAACACTTTCAGCTCATTTCTGCTCGGCGGGCGGGAACCTCACGCTCTTGGGGTCCCACGCCAAGACGGTCGCCTCCAGCGTTCCGGAAAACAGTTGCCCGTTCGGGCCGAAGGCCAGTGCGGTTGCAGGTCCGTTGGGCATGCGCAGTTCCTTCTGCACCCGACCCGTGGCCACATCCTCGAACCGGATCGACCCGGCCTGCGTCGCGACCGCCATCGTCTTCCCGTCGGGCGCAAGTGCCATCACTTCGGGGTCGGCCCAGTGGCCGGGTTTCCCGTCGAGTTCCTTGCCACTCGCGAGATCCCATAACCGGCTGATGTACTCCAAGTTCAGACTGTTCGCCCGCGGCTTCTGGTTTGCCACGGCCAGTACTTTCCCGTCCGGCGAGAGGCGGGCGTGGGTGATCCGTGCCCCCGGTTCCCGCACCGAGAACGACCGCGCCTTCTTGCCCGTTGCAACGTTCCAAATGCGCACCTGCGTGTCCGCAAAGCCGACCGTCACCAGCGCCTTGCCATCCGGGGCGAAGAACAGCCCCTCGGCACCACCCTCGAACCCGGCGAACCGCTCAACCGATTTGCCTTCGGTCAGGTCGAACACGCGCAACCGGGTGCCGCTGTGAATCGCGTTCGGCTCATCGGCCCCCTTGTACCGGATCGTTTCATCGGCCTCCGGCCACACCAGGAACCGCCCGTCCGGGGTGAGCGCGAAACCGAGCCACGGGCTCATGCGGACCTGCCGAAGGTGCGCCCCGGTCCCGGTGTCCCAGATGTGCGCGTCGCCCTGTTGGCACAGGGTGACGACCTGTTTACCGTCGGGCGTCACCGCGATTTGACGAATCGGGCTCTCGCCGCCTGCCGGGATCAGCGGTCGGCCCGTGGTCGCGTCCCAGTGATAAACCGTCCCGGCAACGGCCCCGACGAGTGCCAACCCGTCCGGCGAGAACCGCAACCCGCTCGCGCGCCGGTCGATCTTCACCAGTTCCTTTCCGGTGGCAGTGTCGAACAGCCGGGTGGACGCCCCGCCCGACGCGGCGAGTACCTTGCCGTTCGGAGAGAACGACACCGCCCGCACACTAGACGCCCCCGGAAACGGGATCGCGCGCCGCTCCTTCCCGGTGGACACCTCGAACAGTTTCACCGCGAGCGGCTGACCGTAGTCGCCCCCGAGGGCCAGCGTCGCGCTGTCGGCGGAGAACGCGAGGCTGCGAATGCCCCACTTACCGAACTCGAACCGCCGCACCTCGTTGCCGGTCTTCGCGTCCCAGAGCCGCGCGAAGTAGGTCTCTTTTTCTTGATCGTACCCGCCCCCGGCGATGTGCTTTCCGTCCGGAGCAAACGCGGCGGCAGAAACGATGCCCGTGTGGTCGAACGTTTTCACCACCTCATCCTTCGCGATATCGGCCACGTAGAGCGCTTTCCGGTCCGCGGAGGTGGTCAAAAGGCGTTTGCTGTCCGGTGCGAATTCGAGGACGTCGGGCGAGCAGTGGCACCGCACCCGAGCGATGATTTTCCCGTTGGCCGCGTCGTGAATGTAAATGATGCGCTGCTCGGTCGCGAACGGACGGGTCGCGATCAACTTCCCGTCGGGCGAAAACGCCACGGCCTCGACATCGCGCACGCTGTCGAACGTGTAGAGTATTCGGCCGCTGGTCAGGTCGTAGGCGCGGACCGTGCCGGGGAAGCGCGTCCCGCTGGCCGCCACCGCGACCTTCCCATCGGGCGACACGGCAAGGCTCTCGATCTCGGACGTGTGCCGGAACCGGGGCGAGCCGAACTGCATGACGATCCCGGCGGGGAGCGGGGTATCGGGGCTTGCGCTCGCAGCAGCCACCGGCGGAACCGGCGGCACCGCGGGAGCCGGCGCCATCAACTGCGGTCCCCCGGCGGCGATTGCCCATCCGACAAGGGCGGCGACCAGAACGCTCCCGACCAGAACCGAAAGCCCAAGGGAGCCCCGCGGGGTTGCGGCCGTGGCGAGTTCGGCAACCGCGGTCGGGATCGCATTCGACCACGGGGCCGCGGAACAACTGACGGCACGGGCGAACAGGTCCGCCGGGACGGCACCGGCGGCAAACGGGGCCAGGATCAGGGCTGCCGGGGTGAGCCCGCGGAGCGCGAGTCGGCGAGTGAGCTTCCGCCGGCCGCGCGCGAGCCGCCCTCGCAGTACACCGACCGACACCCCGAGTCGCTGGGCGGCGTCCGCACGTGACAGGTTCTGGGTGCAGCATAGGAGCACCGGGAGCCGCAACTGTTCGGGTAGCCGGGCGATTTCGTCGTCGATGGTTTGTAGAAGTTCGCGCCCCGTGATCTCGTCGAGCAGGTCACATCCGGGCACCGGTTGGGCCGGGGCGGTGCGTTCGAGTGCCTCCTGACGGGCACTGCGGGCGCGGGCCTTCCGGGCCTGTCGGAGCGCGACTGTATAAAGCCAGTTCACCAGAACGGCGTGCCGTTCGAGGCTCGCCGCGGACCGAGCCAGCGCGAGGAACGTGGCCTGAAACACGTCTTCGGCCCGGTGCCGGTCGGCCAGTTGCCGGCGCGCGACCCCAAACACCAGCGCGCCGTACCGACGCACCAGAGCTTCAAACGCCGCTTGGTCACCGTCGCGGGTGTAGCGCTCGAGCAACACAAGGTCGCCCGCCGCTTCACCGCTCGGCGCCCGAAGATATTGAATCACGCTCGTCAGGTCCGCGGTGGAACTCATGACTCCTCCTCGGAAGCAGAACCTTTCTAACTGGGTACTTCCCGCCGGCCGACGAACGGCACGCGAAATTTCTGCCGGCGTTTCGGCTGCCGGCTCCGTTCCGGTCGAGAGTGAGCGGTGAGCCGCAAAGGCGCTCGTTCTCTTGGCTCACTTCATAGAATCACCCGGCCCTTCCGGAGTGACTCATGCCTCCCCCGAGTTTCAAGCGCACTACCGGTTCGAGCCCGCCCGCCAGGATCTTTCGCCCGCGGTTGCTCCAGTTGGCGCCCCTCTACCAGTGTAACCTCGCGTGCCCGCACTGCTGCGTGCCCATCGAATGGACCGACCGGCTCCCCGTCGCGCCGGCGGTCCGGTTTCTGGAAGAGGCGCACGCCTCCGGGATCGGAACCCTGGGCTTCACCGGGGGCGAGCCGTTCCTGTACCCGGAGTTCCTGACCGCGCTCACGGGCCGCGCCGCGGAACTCGGGTTCAAGTTCGACAAGCTCATGACCAACGGCGTCTGGCACACGAGCGCCGCGCACGCCGAAGGCGTGCTCTCCGCGCTCCGGGGCGCCGGGTTCGGCGGCAAGATCGGCCTGAGCGTCGATAAGTTCCACGGGATGGATATCGCCAAGCTCGCCGAGTTCTGCCGCATCACTCGCGCCGTCTTCGCGCGCGACACCGTTCTCTCACTCAGCTACGCGAGCCGAGACCCGCACAAGGGGCTCGAACCGATCCGCCGGCTCGCCGAGGCGCTGGGCGGCGTGGTGGAGTGGTCGAAGGTGCTCGGGCGCTACCTGCTGGTGAGTGACGATTTCACCATGACCGCGTGCTGGAACCACCTGGCGACCGTCGAGCGGGCGGAAGCGCTCCCGGGCACCTCCTGGGACGGCACCTGGTTCGAGGAGGACTACTGCGAAGGCCCGGGGCAGGCGCTCATCGTGAACCCGAAGGGCGAGGTGAAGCCGTGTTGCGGGTTCGCCTCCGATCTGGACCAACTCACGATCGGGAACATTCACACCGACAGCGTTGAGGAGATCATCACCTTCGCGCGGAATCACCCGGTCGTGGGCACGATCTTTCGTGATGGCCTCAGCGCGATCCGCGACGAGATCCTCGCTCACGCCCCGGACGCACTCCCGGGCGCAACGAGCAACCACTGTTATTTTTGCTGGTACGTGCTTTCAAAAGGCATCTACGCCCAGGCTACCGGAAAGCTCGACGTGCTACCCCAACACGGCGGTTCGCAGTGGGCCAAAATCGTCGCCGGGAAAACGGCTTTGCCTGTAATTGGCGAGGGAACAGAGGCGAAGGGGTGTGGCGGAGGGTGCGGTTCCCGCGGGTGAATACCCGTATCCTGTCGCTTTTGGACGTGTCCAGGAGTGTGGCCCGCTCGCTTCGTGAGCGGGCGCGTTCGTGCGCAGGTCGGGCAGGGTGTCCCTCACGCGACCGGATTTTGTAGCGCGCCGATCCCAGTGATGGAGATGTTCACGTCGTCGCCGGACCGGAGCGTGAACTCGTCGGGCGGAACGATCCCGGTCCCGGTGAGTAACAGTGCCCCGTGCGGGAACTCGTTCTCCTTGAACAGCCACTCCGCGAGACTCTCGACCGTCCGCGCCATTTGCGCGAGAGTCGTGGCGCCCTCGAACGCGGACGCGCCCGCCCGGCGAATCACGAGCCGTATTTCGACGCCCGGAAGCTCGGGCATCTTGCTGACCGGGGTGACGAGCGGCCCGACCGAACACGACCCCTTGTAAATCTTCGCTTGCGGCAGGTACAGGGGGTTCTCGCCCTCAATGTCGCGAGAACTCATGTCGTTGCCGATCGTGTAGCCGACGATCTTGCCCACCGGGGAGATGACGAGCGCCAGTTCCGGTTCCGGTACGCTCCAGGTCGCATCGGCGCGGATGCGCACGGGGGCGCCGGGCGGGACCACGCGCGCCGGGGTCGCCTTGAGAAAGAGTTCGGGGCGCGGCGCGGAGTAGACTTTGTCGTAAAACTGTGCCGCGCCGACCGATTCCTCTTCTCGCGCGATTTTACTGCGCTTGTAGGTGACGCCTGCGGCCCAGATTTCTTGTTGGTCCACCGGCGCGCGGAACTGCGCCACGTCGAATGGGGTTGCCGGAGCGGTCGTGTCGATCAGTTCACGCGCGAGTTGGAGCGGGTTCGCGGAGTAAAGCAGGTCCGCGAGCGTGCGCACCGCAGAGTTGCGCCCCATGTCGAGCGGGTACACCTGTCCGCCCTCGACCGCCACCACGGTTTCCCGCCCGCCTTGATGCACCTTACCGAATTGCATGACCGCTCCCGAACGAAATGGAGATTTCTTCATGTCGTTGTACGAGATCGGTCCGGACGCACGTGTCTTTATCACCGGGCGGAAGCCCGATCGACGG
>DASWYH010000807.1:0-4486 GCA_036405095.1 Gemmata sp.
GGCCGGGACGGCCGCGGTCCCAGGGACAGCGACTAAATCCCGGCGAGGCGCTCCTTCGAGTCGCCGAACGCGGGCAGCTCCAGACCCATCTTGTCCATCAGGGTCAGGTACAGCGAGCACAACTTGCGCTTGTCGTTGCCGGCCTTCAGGTAGTCGTGAGTGCGGCCCGTCTTGAGGGCGCCGCCGAGGCCGCCGGCGAGTACGAGGGGAACGCGCGTTCCGTTGTGCGCGTTCCAGTGCTCCGACACGAACATGATGCACGAGTTGTCCAGCACCGAGCCGTTGCCCTCCGGCATCTTCGAGAGCTTTTCGAGCAGGTACGCGTACTGCTCGATGTGGCACTTCACGATCGACTGGTACTCCTTGCCCTCGTTCGAGTGCGAGTAGCTGTGGTGGTCGTCGCGCACGCCCAGGAACGGGTACACCTGACCCGACAGGTCGCGCGACATCAGCATCGTCGCCACCCGGGAACGATCGGACTGGAACGCCAGCGCGATGATGTCGCACATCAGCCGCGAGTACTCGCGGAAGTCCTTTGGCTGACCCGCGGCCGGGCGCTGGCCCACCGGCGCGGTTGCCGGGTCCTCTTTCGCGAGCTTGTTGAGCCGCTGCACGCGCTGTTCGGTTTCGCGCACGCTCGACAGGTACTCGTCGAGCTTCTGCTTGTCCGTGCCGTTCGCCTTGCCGCTGATGTCCTTTGCCTGCTCCAGTACGTCGTCCAGGATGCTCCCCTGGAGCTTGCCGGCCTTGCCGCCGAACAGGCTGTCGAACGCGAGCGCGGGGTACAACTCGATGGGCACCGGCGAATCGCCGTTGCGCCAGGAGATGTGCGACGCGTACACCATCGAGTACTGGCTCTCGTGGAACCCGCTCACCGGTTGCTCGCAGCCCAGCACCAAGCTCGGGACGGCGGTCTCCTCCTCGTACCGCTTCGCGAGCACCTGGTCCATGCTCACGCCGCCCTTGATCGTGCGGCCCCGTTGCAGCGCCGCCCCCGAGAGGATGTTCCCGGTGCAGCGCGCGTGACCGCCGTCCCCCTCGCGGTTGAACAGCCCGTCGATGACGTTCAGCTTCTCCTTGAACGGCGCGAGCGGCGCGAGGCTCGACCCCAGTTCCATGCCGGCGCCGGTGCCCTTGGCCCACCAGTGCGGCGGGGAGATGCCGTCGCCGATGAACAGGCACGCGAACCGCTTCGGCGCGACCTTCGCCGCGGGCGCCGCGGGACTCAGCGATTCGAGGAGCGGGAGCGCGACGGTAACGCCGAGCCCCTTCAAAAGGAGGCGGCGCGAGAGGGGCGTTTCGGTCATTTCGGTTCTCCGGTCGGTTGTGAGGCCAAGAATTTTGTCTGGTTGAAGTCCCTACACCGCTGCGTGCGGAACTGCGGGCTCGTGGTCACGAGGTCGAACAGCACTGACAGCTTGTAATTGTTTTGCGCGAGGGCGGTTCCCATCCGTTCGAGCAGCAGCTGGTCTGAGAGTTGGAGCGAACGGCCCAGCGCGTAGCCCAGGAACTTCTGGCACAGGGTGCGCGTGAACTCGCCCTTGCGCTCCTTCACCAAATGCGCGCCGAACTCGGGAACCCCCTTGGCGGCTCTACCGTCGGGGAGCGCGACCGCGTTGTCGATGGCGCGGCCCGCGAGGTCTTTCCCGCGCGCCTTCCCAATCGGGTCGAACCCCTCCATCGCGAGCCCCACCGGGTCGAACCGCTGGTGGCAGCTCGCGCACTTCGCGTCCTCGACGTGCAGCTTCAGCAGCTCACGAATGGTCTTCCCGTTGGTGTCGGTTTCCTTCGCGGGCAGCACCGCAACGTTCGGCGGCGGCGGCGGGATGTGCTCGCCGAGCAACTTGTGAACCACCCAGAACCCGCGCTTCACCGGGCTCGTTCGTTGGGGCTGGGAGTTCTTGGTCAGGAACACCGCCATGCCCAGCACCCCGCCCCGGCCCTTGTCGCGCAACCCGGTTACCTGCTGCCATTCGGTCGCGGCGCCGGTGAAGGGCAACCCGTAGTGCTGGGCCAGCTTCTTGTTCACGAATGTCGAATCGCTGCTGAGCAGTTCCGTAATCGGCCGGTCCGTCTGAATCAGGTCGGTGATGAGGCGCGTGGGCTCCTCGAACATCGCCTGTTTGAGTGCGTCGTCGAACGCCGGGAACGCCTGCCGGTTCACCGCTTCTTCGGTGAGGAACGCGCGGTGCCCGAACCACTGCCCGAAGAACTCCAGCGCGAACCGCGAGACCTTCGGGTCTTTGAGCATCCGGGCCACCTGAGCGCGCAGCACCTTCTCGTCGCGCAGCTTCCCGGCGCTCGCGAGGTCGAGCAACTCGGCGTCCGGCGGCCCGGACCAGATGAAGTAGCTGAGCCGGGACGCGAGCGCCAGATCCGGGAGCGGCTCGACCGTCTGGCCCGCCGGGGTCGGGTTGAACCGCATCGCGAAGTGCGGCGACACCAGGACGCGCGTGATGGTCGCCCGCACGGCGGCTTCGGTGCCGTGGTCGGGGTCCGCGCACACGCTTGCGTAAGCCTTTTCGAGCTTCGCGCGTTCAGCGCCCGTGAGCGGCCGGCGGTAGGCCCGCTCCGCGAATTTCAGCAGGTCGCGCAGGTAGAGCGGTTCGGCGCGTTTGAGCGCTGCGGCGTGGTCCTTGAGCCCGGTCCGGATGTCGGTGAAGAACACCGTGACGGGGTGCTTTGTCAGCTCGGCGCCGGTGGCCTTCACGTTGGAGCGCCGGAGGTACGCCTCCTGGAACCGCGCCAGCGTTTCGTCCTTCACGAGGTCCGGGTCTTCTTCTTTGAAGCCGTCAAAATCCTTGTGCTTGAGGAAGTTCCGCTCGGAGCGCTCGAAGAACACGAAGCCCCGGAGCATCTTCTCCCAGATGTTGGTTGCGAAATACAGCTCGCGCCACAGGCGATCGAGGTCCGCGTTTTCCGCATCGGTCAGCACCGAGCGACACAGTGGGGTGTCATCGCGGAAGAACCCTTCGATCAGGTGGAACCCGGCGGAGAGGCCGCGGGTGCCGTCCACGAACACGAACCGGTTCGGGAACAGCCGACAGAACGCATTCCCGGAGGCGGCGACGCTGGCGCCGACGGGTTCGCCGGCTTCGGGGAGGTTCGGAACCTTCACGCTAAGTTTCGCGAGCTTCGTGGGGTCGAACGTGTCGCGCGCCGCGGCCGTTTTGCGCCGGCGGGCGAGGTGATCCACGGGGCCGTTCCCGGCGTTCGCGACGATCGCCGGCGCTTCGGTCGGCGCGAGTTCCTTGCCGAGCTTTTGGGCGTCGGCCGCGAGCCCCCTTGCGGCGTCGCGCACGTCCGCCGGGTTGGGCTCGGCAGCGTTCTTCGGCGCGGGGAATTTGTTCCACCGCTCGCGCAGCCACGCGATGAAGAACTTGTCTCCCTCCGGACTTTCGAGCGCGTCCCAGAGCAGGCGGGCGTATTTCGCGCTCAACCCGCGCCCGGCGGCGAACGCTTCGACCGTTGTGACCTTTTGCGCTTCGGGCCGGTGCTTGTAGAGCCACAGTGCGGTAAACACCTTTTCGGGTTCGACCGCGTGTTGTTCGTAGAACTTGATGATTTGCTGCTCGTAGAACCTCTGGCGGTCGGCGAACGTGACCGCCGGGTGCGGCGCGAATCGCAGGCCCTCGGTGGTGAGCACCGCGTGTTCCGCGACGTGTTCCGCCGCGCCCAGGTACTTCTTGAACAGCGCCGGTGACATCGTGAGCGCTTCGCCGGTGTTGTTGAAGCCCTCGCCGGAGGCCGGATCAATCGGGAACGCTTTTGCGGGGGCAATCGGGTGCCCGATGAGGTCCGAAACGGTGTAATCGTACTCGGCGTTCGTGAGCCGCCGGGGCGGAACGGTGCCGGGGTCTCCGGCGAGCTTTCGCGCTTCCGCCTTCAGCACCTTTTCGATGGTAGCGACCATCTCGGCGCGCAGTTCGGCCGGCGGCTGTTTCGCCCCGGCGGGCGGCATCTCCTCTTTCTTGAGGAACGTGACGACGTGCTCCCACTGCCGGAAATCGCCGAGGATCTTCGCCGCCGTGTCGTAGCGGGTGAGGTCGAGTTCGCCGCCCTGTTTGTCGGCCTTGTGGCACTTGACACAGTACGCGCTCAGGAACGGTTTCACCTTGTCCTGAAACGGATCGGCCGCGTGCGATTCGGGCGCGTGCAGCACCAGCGCGGCGAACGCAAACGTGAGCAGAAGGCGAGTGGGACGCGGAACCTCGGTCATCGGAGCCTCATCGCATCTCGGGGCGGGTCACTTTAAAGTGCGTTCGTCACTCAACCGAACAACGTCAGCAGCGGGCGGTCCGCGTCATGTGGTACGGCGGGGTATCCCGTAACACCTTTTCACCGAATCCGCAGGCACGGCCGCCGCGAAAAGTCCGTCACGCAAACAGCGGCGTTGTCAGCAGGCAAGAAGCAAAGAGCCGGGGAAGGCGCAAGGCAGGAAAAAGAGCATACCACGAAACCGAAATCTGGCGAAAGCCCCCAACGG
>DASWYH010000808.1:0-5032 GCA_036405095.1 Gemmata sp.
AACGCGAACTGCATCGTTTTGCGGACGCGGTCCAGGCGCGGTTGCAGATCCTCCGCGACATCCAACCCACGGCGGATGGGCACGTGGAGGGCGGCCAGTTCGAGATCGAAGGAGCGCAGCAGGGTGCGGAACTCGCGCCGCCCGGTGCCGCCGAGGGCCTCGGGCGCGAGGTCGCCCGTTGCGTCCACCTGGATCGCTTTCGCGCCCATCCGGGCCGCGGCTTCGATCGCGTTCCGCAGCGGCAACTGCGTGGACTCGACAACGATCCCGATTTTGAGGGGCTTCATGGGTCGATCTTCGGAGCGGTCAGGAGCGCGAGCGACAACGAGAACCGGCGGCTCGCTCGCCGTCGCGATGGGTCATTCTATTGCGCTCGGCGCCGGCGCGAGGAAGTGCGTGATCGGCTTCACGAGGTTACGAAAGTCGTCGCTCGGGAGGTGGACGGTGCGCCACCGCGGGCTGCGCGTGCGCATGTGCTTGTGGTACTCGCGGACCGGCACCCCGCGCATCAGGTACACGCGCCCCCGGAACACGAACACGTCCGGCGTACACGCCGGCAGTTCGATCTGAAGTGCGAGATCGTACACGAACGCGAGCACGCCCCGGAACCCGTCGCCGAGGCGGTCGGACCAGCGGGAGAGCCCCTCCACGTCGTCGCGCTCGCACCAGTTGTGCCACACGTTCCGCGGTTTGCCCCCTTTCGCGGCGCCGGGGAACTTGCGGCCCTTCACATCCACAACGAGCTTCGCCTCGCCCGGCCCGACGACAATGAAGTCCGGCGACTTCACCTCGCTGGCGTCGAGGTAGTTGCGCCGGGCTTCCACCACGGGCACGACGCCGCACCCCTGCTTCCGCAGGAACGCGTCGAACGCGACCTCGTAATGGTTGTCGGACTTCATGGCTTAACTGAAGTCGAAAGGGTTCTTTTCGGGCGGAGGGGACGGCAGGACCGGGCGCGCTTTAATGGGGCGTGGGGCTTCTTCGGGTTCGTCCTCTGGGAGTGGCAACGCAGCCGGTGGCCCCTTCGCGGGGAACGGGTTTTTGGCCTCCGTTCGATCGATCTGGTTTGTGAACGGATTTAGTACGGTTTCGACCATTGGCGCCTCATTTTGAGCGCTTTCCGCAACCCGCGCTTGTTCCAACTCTTCCGGCATCAATGCGCCCATCTCGCGAGCGCGTTTCTTCCAGTAGCTGAACTCGCGGCCTTTGTACGGGTCCAAAGATGACGCTTGAGACCGCCGCCGGAGCGCTCGGAAGACCTCAAATCCGACTAATCCGAACGCGAGCCCCCAGGTGACGAATGCGAGCAGTACGCCACCCAACGCGAAGCCCGACTTCAGCGCTTCAATGGACACAATGAACGCGACGAGGGTGAGGCCGGCGGCCACGATCAACAGTGCCTTGCTAACACCGCCGCGGGCCTTGCCCCGCATGCTCTCGATCATGGAGTCTTGAAACTGGCCGCAGTGCGGGCACGGCACCGAATCCACGTCGGTCGCGAGGAGTTCGTCTAACGCCTCGCGAGCTTCTCGCTTGCACTGTTTGAGCGCCTTCTCGCGCGATAGGCCGAATGGTCCGGTAGGGCACTCGGCCTCTGCGGTGCGCGTCATCTTGTAGCCGAACCGCCCATTGCAATGCTGACAGCGGTGCTTACGCCACCCCGAACCAGTTGCCTTTGCCGTAACGATTTCAGCCATTAAGCTTCCCCGTGAGTCGCTTTTGTGGACCGAAGCCATTCTTTTGTCACTTGGTCAACTAACTCCGCCTCCGGCACGGTAACCTCTTCGCGCTTCGCCAGATCCTTGACCTTCCACACGCCCTGCTCGAACTCCGCCGGGCCGGCAATCACCGCGAGCTTGAATCCGCGCTTCTCGGCGTACCCGAGTTGCACGCCGACCTTCTTGGCGTCGGGGTACACCTCGACGTTGATGCAGGCCGCGCGGAGCGCGCGTGCGATGCGCTGATAGTCGCCGAGCCGGGCGGCATCGAAATTCACGACCAGCACCTGCGCCGGGGTGGTCTGACCGGTGAGCAACGGGTGTTTGAGTTCTTCCATTGCGGCGATGAGCCGATCGACCCCGAGCGACGCCCCGACCCCGGGCAGCACCTGCTTCGTGTACTTGCTCGCGAGGTTGTCGTACCGGCCGCCGCTGCACACGCTCCCGATCCCCGGAAGGTCGGTCAGGAAGGTCTCGTAAATGGTTCCGGTGTAGTAGTCGAGCCCGCGACAGATGCTCAGGTCGATCTTGATGCGCCCGTCAGGCACCCCGGCCCGTTCGGCCACCGCGAGCAACTCGCGCAAGCACTTGAGACCTGTAACCGCCTTCTCGTTGGGCGCCGACCCGAAAAACGCTTCCACGCGGTCCAACACCTCGGCGTTCGGGCCGGTGATCTCAGCCAGGTTCAGCACCGCGTCGGCCTGCGCCGCGCTCACTTCGGCCTCGCGCACCATCTCCTCGGCCACCTTCTCGCGGCCGATCTTCGGGAGCTTGTCGAGCGAGCGCAAGAGGGGAACGGCTTTGTCCGCGAGGTTGTTCAGTTCGAGCAGCCCGTTGAGGAGCAACCGGTTGTTGATGCGGATCTCGAACGTGTCAAACCCGATCGCGGTGAACAGGTCGTTGATGACGAGCGCCGTCTCGATGTCGCTGGCGTTGGCGGTGGTCCCGATGGTGTCGAAGTCGCACTGCCAGAACTCGCGGTAGCGGCCCTGTCCCGGGCGCTCGCCGCGCCACACCGGCCCCATCGCGTACCGCTTGAACGGCGTCCCCAGCTCGTTGATGTACTGCGCGCTGAACCGCGCGAAGGGCACCGTCAGGTCGAAGCGGAGCCCCATTTCGGCCTTGTCGCCGCGGGCGCTCAGGACGCGATACACGAGCTTGTCGGACTCGTCCCCGCCCTTGCCGAGAAGCACATCGAGCGATTCACATGCGGGCGTGTCGATCGGGGTGAAGCCGTAAGAGCGGTACACCTCGCGGGCGCGGCGCAGCACCTCCTCGCGCGCGAGCATGACCGACGGCAGGTAATCGCGGAACCCGGACAGCGTGCGCGGGGTGATCAGCGTGGACATTGGCTCTCGTCTTCCTTCCGTGCCCCTGCGGGGCGAATGCCGAATCTCACGTTTTACGGGGTCTTCCGCTTTCGGTCGCTGACCCGCCGGAGGAACAGCCGTTCCTCCTCGGTCAGCGACCCCTGCCCGCTCCGGGCGATCTTCTCCAGGATCTGGTCCATGCGCTCCTCGTCGCGCTGCTTGGCCTCGGCCGCTGCCGCGGCCTTGCGCGCCCGGCGGGCCTCGCGCCAGCGCGTGACGAACCCCGGGCGGCGCGGTCGCGCGGGCGGCTCGTCGTCCCGCTCCAGGCTCGTGTAGCCCGCCGAGAAGTCGTACCCGAACGGCCCTTCTTCCGACTCCAACTGCATCAGCGCGCGCGACGCCTCGAACAGCATGAACAGCGCGAGCCCGAGGAACAGGGCCTCGTTCCACGCGATCGATACGACCAGGAACACGAGCGCGACACCGAACCCGGTGTACGCAGCAACGACAATCCCGCGCCGGTGGTCGGTTCGCGCCCAGACCAGCGCCTGGAGCAGTTTCCCGCCGTCCAGCGGGTACGCCGGGAGCAAGTTGAACAGGAACATCACCCAGTTGAGCCAGAAAACGCGGTACGCCCACACCACCCATGCGGGCGTGACGGTCCGCTCGAAGCCCATCTCCTGGATGGCCTCCGCGTACTTCGCCGCGTCGGTGTGCCGTGGGAACGAACCGGCCCCGTGCCGCGCTTCGTACCCCTTGACCTTGTCCCGGAACTCGTCGAGCGTCGGCTCCCCGCGCCCGCCCTTATAATAGAGCTGCACGCGCGACGGGCTGGTGTAGGTGCGGCCGTCGCGGTTGCTGAGTTGGGCGGTGAGCGGGTCGTTGGTCGGGTCGAGGCTCGGGACGAACCCGCCCCCGAGCAGCGCGGCGGCGCACACCACGCAGATCAGCACGTTCACCGCCGGGCCGGCCGCGACCGTGATGAACAGCGCCTTCCACCGGTTCGGAATTTCCGTGAACGCCAGCCCGCCCAGCGGCCAGATCAGGATCTCGCGGGCGTCCCCGCCCACGTACCGGGCGCCGAAACAGTGCCCGAACTCGTGCAGCAGCACGCTCAGGAACAGCAGCACCACCGTGAACAGCAACTTGTCAACCCACGAGATGGCGTCGTACTGGGGCAGGCTCATCTGCCGGAAGAACAGCCCGAGGGTGATGACGAAAAAGAAGATGTGCACCCGGACCTGTATGCCGAACGCCCGGAGCACCGGGATCGACCAACTCATCGGATCGCGCATCGGACGGACTCGCTCTCGCGCCGCGAACGGGTTGTCGGCGGACAACGGATAATCTACCATCGCAAGGGTTCAGCCGCAATTCCGCGAGCGGGAGCGAACAATGTCCGTTGAAACCGTTCACGTCGGGCGCCGCATCCGGGTCGAGGTGAACACGCTCACCACCGCCGACGGCAAAACCGTCCGCCGGGACGCGATCCGGCACCCCGGGGCGGTGGTCATCCTGCCGGTTCTGGACACCGAGCACGTGGTGCTGTTGAAGAACTTCCGCTTCGTGATCGGCGAGACCCTCTGGGAGGTCCCGGCGGGCACCGTGGAGCCCAACGAACCGCTGGAAGCGTGCGCCAAAAGGGAACTGCTGGAAGAAACCGGCTACCGGGCCGCGAAGTGGCGCAGCCTGGGGTTCATCTACGCCTCCCCGGGGGTACTGGACGAAAAGCTCCACCTCTTCGTTGCGGAGGAGCTGACGCCCGGGGACGCGCAGCCCGAACCCGACGAGCAACTCGAACCGGTGATCGTGAAGTTCGCCGAAGCAATTGAGATGTGCCTGAACGGAGCGATTCGCGACGCCAAGACCGTTACCGCGCTGCTCCTGTGGGAGCGGTTGAGTGGCCGAATGGGTGGCGCCCACGGCTCGCGCTAAACGATCGTGAGAGTGAAGGGCACTTTCAGTGGTTCGCTGATCTCAAGGGATTTTACAACCTCCACCCCC
>DASWYH010000809.1:0-6197 GCA_036405095.1 Gemmata sp.
GCGGTGGACTTACCGACCACCAGCCGCTGCACCGCGTCCTGCTCGATGTACGGGAGCACCCGCACCATCCACCCGCCGATGTGCTCCGGGCCGACCGGCCCCTGGTCGGTCGACTGGAACGGCATCCAGGGCGGCATCTGCGCGCCGGCAAGGCCGGCGGACAGGCTCGCCGGGAACACCGCGCGGGCGGCCGGGAACTTCTGGTTCGCGCTCTCGTAGTTGTGCAGGGCCAGACCGATTTGCTTGAGGTTGTTAGAGCACTTCATGCGGGCGGCGGCTTCGCGGACCTTCTGAACCGCCGGCAGCAACAGCCCGATGAGGATCGCGATGATCGCGATCACCACCAACAGTTCAATCAGCGTGAACGCACGAAACCGGGGGCGCGCTGCCCCGGCCCCCGCAGCGCGCGGGGCGCAGTGGCCGATTCTGTTGAACACGTCAACTCCCGAAAAGAAACGATGAGAGGAATAGGAGGGGTTAAGTCCGGGAGAGAAGGAGGACCGTGACCCAGTCGCGAGACTTGGAGAGCGAGTGAAGAGAGTATTACGCGCCCGCCCGCCCGGAGCAAGGACAAAAAGGACCGCGTGACAACTTTCAGAATTGGCTCACGGCCCCGGACCCGCGGGCTACCTTTTGGGGCCGGTGGCGTATGATCAACCCCGGCCCCTCTCTCACGGGTGAACTCATGCTCTCGCGCTACCTTCTCGCCGCGATCGCGGCACTCGCCCTCGCGCCGGTCGCGATGGGACAAGACAACTACACGCGCACCGAGGATGTCATTTACGGGCGCAAGTACGGGCTCGCGATGACGATGGACGTGTTCGCCCCGAAGGACAAGAAAAAGGCCAACGGGAAGGGCATCATCTGGTGCGTGAGCGGCGGCTGGTTCTCGTCCAAGGAGTCCGTCAACGTCGGCCTCGCGCGGGCGTTCGTCGAGCGCGGGTACGTGGTGTTCGAGGTCGTTCACGGGAGCCAGCCCAAGTTCACGATCCCCGAGGTGCTCGAAGACATGCACCGCGCGGTGCGATTCATCAAGGCGAACGCGAAGAAGTACGACGTGGACCCGGACCGGCTCGGCATCGCGGGCGGGTCCGCCGGCGGGCACCTCTCGCTGATGCAGGGGTGCGCCCCGAAGGAGGGCAACCCGAAGGCCACGGACCCCGTCGAGCGGCAGTCGTCGAAGGTCGCGGCGGTCGCGTGCTTCTTCCCGCCCACCGACTTTCTGAACTACGGCAAGGAAGGGCAGGTCGCGCTCGGCGGCGGCACCCTCGTGGCGTTCCGCCCGCCGTTTGATTTCTGGGAGCGCGAGAAGGGGACGAACAAATTGGTGGTGATCGCCGACGAGGAGCGCCGCAAGGAGATCGGGAAGCAGATCTCGCCGGTGTACCACGCTTCCAAGAGTTCGGCCCCGGCGCTCATCATCCACGGCGACGCGGACACGCTCGTCCCCATTCAACAGGCGGAGCTGATTATCGCGAAACTGAAGGAGAACAAGGTGCCCTGTGAGTTGGCGGTGCGGAAAGGCGCCGGTCACGGCGGGCTGGCGTTCGCCAACGACGGGAAGACCCTTTTGGACTGGTTCGACAAACACTTGTTAGCGAAGTGACGGTCCGGCGCGTCGGCGCGGTTCACCCGCCGGGGGGCGGCGCTCGTTACCGGCTCGCCGGCGCCGGGGAGCGCTGACCTCTGGTTCCGGGCGCCGGCCTCGGGTATGATCGTTCGCGCCTGACCCTCCCGTTGATCGAAAGGACAAATTCCGATGCTCTCCCGTCGCACGTTTCTGGCCGCCGGGGCCGCGGGCCCGCTGGTGTTCTCCCGCTCCGCGAGCGCGCTCGCGGCTAACGAAAAGCTGACCCTCGGGTTCATCGGTGTCGGGACGATGGGCCGCGGACACCTTGGCGGGTTCCTCGGCCGCAACGAGGTGCAAGTGGTCGCGGTGAGCGACGTCGTGAAGGAACGGCTCGACAGCGCGAAACAGACAGTGGAGAAGCGGTACGCCGAGCAGATCAAGTCCGGTACGTACAAGGGTGTGGCCGCGTACCCCGATTTTCGCGACCTGCTCGCGAACAAGAGCATCGACGCGGTGGTGATCGCCACCCCCGACCACTGGCACGCGATCCCCGCGGTGCTCGCGGCCCGCGCCGGTAAGCACATCTACTGCGAAAAGCCGCTCACCCAGAACCTCGCGGACGGGCGCTGGATCGTGAGCGAGGTCGCCAAGGGTAAGGTCATTTTCCAGACCGGGAGCCAGCAGCGGAGCGAGTTCGGCGGGCACTTCCGCAAGGCGGTTGAGTACGTGTGGAACGGGCGCATCGGGAAGCTGAAGACCGTCCGCATCGGCGTGGGCGCGGCGGCCCGCCCGTGCGACCTCAAGGGCGAGGAGAAGCCCGCGGGCACCGACTGGGACATGTGGCTCGGGCCGGCGCCGGAGCGCGAGTACAGTTCCGTTCTGTGCCCGAAGGGCGTTCACGGCCACTTCCCCGCGTGGCGCAACTACCAGGAGTACGCCGGCGGGCAACTCGCCGACATGGGCGCCCATCACTTCGACATCGCGCAGTGGGCGATGGGTATGGACACGAGCGGCCCGGTCGAAGTGATCCCGCCGGAGGTGAAAAGCGACCGCGGGTTGAGGTTCGTCTATGCGAACGGGGTCGTGATGATTCACAACGAGTTCGAAAAGGGCAAGGACGGTAAGCCGATTCAGGCCGACTGCGTGTTCGAGGGCACCGAGGGCACCATCCTCGTGAGCCGCGGGGGGATCAGAAGCCTTCCCGACACGATTCTGAAAGACCCAATCGGCGAGAACGAGAAACACGTTTACGCCAGCACGGACCACAAGAAGAACTGGCTCGACTGTATCAAGAGCGGCAAGGAAACCATCTGTCCGGCCGAAACCGGTCACCGCTCCGCGAGCATCTGCCACCTGGGCAACATCGGTTACCGGCTCAACCGCAAGTTGAAATGGGACGCGACGAAAGAACTCTTTGTCGGAGATGAAAAGGCGAACCTGGAACTGTCCCGCGCGCCCCGCACGAAGTGGAAGATTTGACGGCACGTTCTGCTCGGCACGGCCCACTTTGGTGCCCGGAGTGTGGGTCGCTCGCTCCGCGAGTGGTGTGAAACAGGTGATCGGCTTCACGTCAGGTCGTTCCGCCGCCCGAAGCACCGCTCGCCGGGCGAGCGGACCACACTCCGAACCGCAGACCAACATTCGATCCGAAACTCATGAGTGACGTTGGCCCCGGTGGGCCTCGCTTGGGGCCACCGGGCGCGTTGGTAGGTAATGGTGCGGGCGCCCCGGACGCGATGTTCTCTTGCTTCGGATTGCGGTTTTTCGAAAGTCTCACCGCTCGTTCATAACTCCCGCTCGCAGCGCAATTTTCATAATTACTTCGCCAGTGCAACACCGAATTGGCTGATCCAGGGGCGAATTCTCGCGCCGCGAGCGTAACCCGCTCTGCGCTCTCTCATTTCTCATCGCTGGCGTGTCCCGTTTTCGCTTCGGTCGCTCACTACCGTTTCACACGCTGCGTGTTAGATGGTGTGTGTGGCGGGCGCTTCGGCGATTGGGCGCTTGTCTCAACGGGGACGACTTGTGGAGCGTGTTGAACACTTCGATCGGCTCTTCGTTCTCGCGACCGTGGGCGCGGCTCTTCTGTTCGTCGGGGCGGTGAACCTTGGGCTGGGTGGGCGGCGCGGGCGGTGGCCGGCCCTGCGGGCGCTGCTCAGCCTGGCGGCGTGCGCGGGCGCGCCCGTGGCCCTCGCCGCGCTCACTCAGGACGCGCTCGCGCTCCGCGCTGGGGGGCTTCTGACCGGCGTTCTGCTCGCACCGGCGTTGCTCGGGTCCGGGTGGGTTCATCGGCAGCTCCAATCGTTAGGTGCCCTGCTCTGTCGGCCTGCGATCCGGTGGGGAGCGGTGGCCGTTTGTGGGCTGGCGGTTGGGCTCGGGTCGGTGGTTTGGTTTGAGGCCGCCGATGAGATGATTATTGAGGAAGAGGCGATTGACCTCGAGATCGCTCTCGGGCGACAGCCCCACCGACCCACTGAACGTGCCCATGCGGTGACCGATCGCGGAACCGTGGTCGTGCTCAAGGAGCCGGAGGCCCCGCGGGCCCCCGAAACGCTCGTAACCCCCGAAGAGAAGTTCCTCCGCGCTGTGAAGCTGGACACCCAGATCATCCGCCGTGCCGGCCCATCGGACGTGTCGAACTGTCACGGGTGGGTGTTCACCGGGGGCCAGTTCCTGTTGTCCGGCGAGGACGTGGAACTGGTCCTGAAGGAGAACGGCTACGCCGAGGCGCACGAACCCTCCCCCGGCGACATCGTCATCTACCGCATGGCCGGGGCGGTGTCGCACACCGCGTTGGTCCGGTACGTTGCCGAAGGGCAACCGGTACTGGCAGAGAGCAAGTGGGGGATCTTGGGCGTGTTCCTGCACCCGACCGACAAGACCCCCTACGGAACCGACTACACATTTTACCGCAGCCCCCGCCGCGGGCACCTGTTGGTCGGTGTGGGCGGCACCCGTCCGGACCCGACCGTTCCCGCCCTGCCGGTGGGCACCGCTGAGTAACCCGCACCCGCAAAGCACGTTTCGACGCGCCCGCGGTTCCGACGCGGGCGGTTGCATTGGTCTGCGGGCGCACGTGGTCCGGCCCGTTCGGAACGTCCGAACGGGGCCGCGTGAGTTCAGGCGCTCAACCGCTGACTCAGCGCGTACCGCGGGTTCGGGTCGAACAGTCCGGTGAACGGTCGGTCGGTGAGGTAGTCCACCCGGCGGACCACTTCCGACCCGACCCCCGGCCGCGACAGCACCTGCTCGTCCTTGTCCAACCGCAACAGGTTGTTCACCGGCATGCCCACCAGTTCCGCTGCGGTCCGCGCGGCCCACCCGTTGGCCAGCCCGAACACCTGCACCACCGCGGAGTTGTTAAGCACCGTCTCCCAGTCGGCCGGGTACAGGCACTTCAGTTGGCTCAGGTCCTGCCAGAAGCTCCACACCTGCACCCCGTACCCGCGGAGCAGCGTCATCGCGGTGCGCAGGTGCCCCAGCGTGCCGAGTTGGGCGCACTCGTCGAGGAGGAGGAGGGTGCGCTCGGCCGGGGCCGCGGGGCGCCGCAGGAGCACCGCCAGGAGCGTGCCGAGGATCAGGCGCAGCACCGCCCGGTGGCTGTCGAGCTTGTCCGGCGGGAAGATGATGTAGATGTCGGTCGGGTCGCCGCGGAGCCACCGTTCGAGGTCGAACGAGGTGCGCGACAGCGCCTTCCGGATGCTCTGGCTGCCGAGGCACTTCACCATCGATTGCGAAGTCGAGCGGACGCTCGGCCGGCACCGGTCGGCCTCGTGCTGGAGGTACGCGGCCAGTTCCTGCCGGGCCAGGTTGTTCTTGAACTTGTGCGTGTCGAGGCGCACCGCGATGCCGTAATCCACATCGTCGGCGTACAGCGCGTCGAGGACGGCCGCGATGTTACGCTTGGCCGGGTCGGGGTCTTCGGAGCACATGCCCACCAGACCCGTGATGAGGCCCTTCCCGGTCAGCTCCCAGAACATGTCCTTGCTGGAGATCGGTTGGCCGCCGCACAGCAGTTCGGAGAGCAACTCGCCGTCGCAATCCGGTTCCGAGCCCGGGAGCGCGAGGAGGTCAAAGGGGTTCAGCGTGTCCGGTTCCTTGACGGCGATGCCGAACGGATCGAGGGCGACAACCGCGTGCCCCATTTGCCGCCGGTGCCGGGCGGTGATGTGGTAGTTTTCGCCCTTCAGGTCGATGGTGAGCGTGGACCCCGGGTGCGTCAGCAGCGCCGGGATCACCCCGCACCGGCCCTTACCGGCGCCGGTCGGGGCGATGGTGAGCAGGTGCCCGTCGCCGGCGTGGGTCAGCAGATCGCGGGTGTGGTGCGCAGCGGGTTCCGGGGTGAACCCGATTCGGGGGGCGCTCTTGGCGGGCACCGACCAGCCGACCGGCAGGCCGGTCGTTAAACGCGCGTTGAAGAACGACATAGGTGTCCTCGTGAGCGGGACAGCAACAGCGGTTGCTCGACCCACACAAGGACTACGCCGAAGAACGCGAAATTATGGTCGGTTTGGCGGATTGTTGTGACTGTTCGCGCAGGAGCGCCGCCCCGGCACAGGAGGCGGGTCTTCGTGCGGTGGCAACTCCGCCTGCGCCGAGCCGTCCCGCGGGTCGCGCCTGGAACCGC
>DASWYH010000810.1:0-3232 GCA_036405095.1 Gemmata sp.
CCCGGCCCCGGACGCGCGCCGGTACACGCTCACGCTCCCACCGATCGCGATGCAACCGCCCCGCGACGCGATGGCCGGCGACCCGACCGTGAACACGTTCCACATCGCCCACCGCGGGTACTCCAGCCTGTTCCTGAAGCCCGGCGCCAACGGCTTTTCCGATAACACGTCCATCTTTAAAGAGGACCCGAGCAAGGCGAACGAGCGGTGCGCCCCCGAAGCCCCGATCACCTGCTCGTGGCACGTGGCTCGGGTCGGCACCGCGCGGTTCGGAACCCCCATCGCGATCGACGACCCGAACCGCTAGCCGGCGGCTCGGTCCCCGCGCGGCGGCCCGTGCCGCGCGGCCATCCGTTACAACACTCAAATCCAGCCTAGTACCGAAAGCCGGCATAACCGGTAAAGTCACCTTTCATGCCCGCCGATAACCCACCCAGGGGTTGTGCCGTACACGCTCGCCCGGCGCCAAACGCCGCGCGTGTCCACGGGGGCGGAACGTATGGATCGAAACACCGGAACGATTGTCTTGTGCCTCGCGCTGGGGGCCGCCGTCATGTACGGCAGCACTCACTACCGCATCAACGTTGAACAGGTACCCCCGCCGGGCACAAAAGCGCCGAGCGCGGCCACGAACGCCGAACCCGGGCAGTTGCCCGAGGATGTGATCGGGAAGCGCGCCAGCGGAAAATCGCGCACCGACCGCAAAGTGCGCCCCGCCGCGGGACACGCGGATGATGACGACGCCCCGGCCCCGGCTGCAACCAAAACGGCCGTCAGGGTGACCAAGATCACGGAGACCGTGGACGCTTTGAACCCCACAAAGGATGTCGTGTGGGCGGTCAAGTCGGCGGCAGAGGCCCCGTACCTGATCGGGCGAACGGTCAACCTGGAGTTCGACGCACCGATCGACACGGATTACTGGATTCAGATCGGCGCCTTGGGCAAGCCGGCGAGTTTCGGCAACGCCGCCGCGCCCTTCGCGGGGGCGGTATCCGTCACCGGCAAAACGGTCACCATCAATTTCGATCACGAGTCCCTCAAGGATCTCAAGGGAGAGGTTCTGATCGTCCTGTCCGATAAGACCGCCAACGGGAACACCAGCGCCGGGCTCACCATCGGCTCGCAGCGGTTCCGGCTCCCGAGCCGAGTGAGCGCCAACGAATTGCGGGTCAGCGTCGCGCAGTACCGGGCGTCGCCCCATACCGCGTTCCAGTCGGTCGCCGGGAACACCCCGGCCGCCCCGGCCACCGTGTACACGACCGCCCTCAAGGGCACGTTCCTCGAACTGAACGGGTCGAAACCGGCCGGGGGCACCGTCAACTTCGTCGCCCGGGTCGGAACCGAGTTGGTCCCGCTCCGGACCGAACCGGGCGAAACGGCCGCCACGGGCGGTTGGGACTACCGGCTCCGCGGCCTACAGCTCCCGGCCTCGGGGACGGCCGTGATCGCAACCCGTCACGAGTTCAACGGGAACGAACACGTGTACGCCACGGAGTTCGTTTCGGTCTCCGCAACCACACTGGTCGAGGTGCTCACCGCGCCCACGATCGCGGTCGCCCCACAGGACACAACGTCGAACAAATTCAAGGTGGCCCAGGCCCCCAACGGCCCCGCCGGGGCGTGGTACACGAACACCCCGAATCTCACCGTGACGCTCGGTAACATCGCCACGGATGCAACCGATCTGGTGCTCTACGTCGACGGCAAGCCCCTCCCACAGCCGAAAGGGCCCCCCACCTTCAACATCACCTTGAGCGGGGACGGTGAACACGTGTTGCGCGCCATCGCGGTCCGGGGTGAGGTGGCCAGCGAACCGGTCACCCAGGCAACCGTGAAGCTCTCGACCGCCGGCCCGTCGGTGGTGAACGTGGCCGCACCGGGGTTCGGCGGTGGAACCGGGAAGGAAGTCATCACGGTCCAGTTCCGCGGCGACCCCCTCGACCCGGCCACGCTGACCGTCGGGGAGAACAGGAGCTTCGAACTCCGGTTCGATGACGGTACGCCAGGGGGCAAGCTGGTCCCCAGCGCCGAACCGCTCGCCTCGTACTCCCCGGTCACCAAACTCGCCACGCTCACGTTCGCGAGCAAAGACATCGTCCCGGGCCGCTACAAGCTCATCATCCGCAACAAGGCGAAGGCTGATATCGCAGCCGTCACGGCGAGCGGGGCCCCGATGGTCGCCGCCGGCACCGGTGGCGTGCGCGACGTGTTCGGGAACGCGCTCGTCGGCCCGAACGGCCTGGACACCGGCGACAACGTTGAAGCCCCGGTGCTCGCGTTCGGTGACCAGAACCTGCCCTCGCAACAGGCCGGCGTCACGCTCCAGACCGGTCCCCCGGTGGATTTCTCGATCTACCTGAAGCCGCCCACCTACCCGGAAGGGTTCAACCCGTCGGACCGGGTCGAGTCGCGGGTCGTGCGGCTGTACTACTACCGCGACGCGCACCGCGTGGCCCAGCTCATCAACCGGGCCGTGAAGTCGTACAACGCGGCCTCTGTGGACGTGCGCCGCCGGGCCGCGGACCGGGTCCGCGACGACGCCGACAAGATCCGCGACGAGCGCAAGCAGTTGGAGGTCCGGGCGATCCAGGCGGCCCAGGAGGCCCGCGCCGCGGAGGCCGAGGTGAACAACATTCAGAACCGGCTCGCCACCGCTCGGGGCGTCGGTAACCAGGCCCGCCGGGACTCCAACCTGAAGCGGGCCGAACTCGAAGACGCGCGCCGCCGCAACGCCCCGCCGGGCGAACTCGCCCGCATCCAGAGCGAACTCGATATCATCGAGCGCACCCTCATTTCCGCCGATACGACCGAGCGCCAGGGGCCGAACGATCTCGCCGCCGCTCAGGCCAAGCTCGCAACCAAGCGCGAGGCCGAGGGCCAGGCGCTCGAATCTCAGATGATCAAGGAGTACGAGGAGCGGCGCATCCGGGAGAACCAGTTCCGCGTGGAGGTGGCCGCCGCGACCACGGACCCCGACACCTACGCCCCCGGGCGCCCCGAGTCCGACGACCCTGTGATGCGGGTGTCGGTGTCCGTCATCGGCGAGGGGCTGATCCAGCTCCGCGGACCGATCAAAGGATTAAATGTCATAAGAACAATAACGAACCAGATCGATTCCCCGGTCGGTCAGGTGCGGGTCGCGGTCCACACGCTCCAGGTGAACGGCGAGCGCGCGGACCGCATGGAGAAGGTGGTCGCGAACATCCAGCGCTACCTGGACCACTCGCGGTTC
>DASWYH010000811.1:0-3986 GCA_036405095.1 Gemmata sp.
CGCCGACCCCCGACGAGGTCGCGGCGTTCGTCGCCGACCCGGCGCCCGGCGCTTACGAAAAGCTCGTGGACCGGTTGCTGGCTTCGCCCGCTTACGGCGAACGGTTCGCGCGCCTGTGGATGGACTGCGCCCACTTCGCGGAAACGCACGGGCACGACCAGGACCGCGTTAGGCCCAGTGCGTGGCGCTACCGCGACTACCTCATCCGCGCGCTCAACGCCGACACCCCGTACGCGCGCTTCGTCCGGGAGCAGATCGCAGCGGACGTGCTGTACCCCGGCGAGCCCGCGCTGACGCCCGCGCTCGGGCTCCTGGCGGCCGGACCGTGGGACGAGAGCTCGCTCCGCGACATCCGCGAAGATACCGTCGATCGCGAGGCCGCCCGTTACCTCGATCGCGACGACATCGTGACCACGGTGTTCAGCACCTTTGCGGGCCTCACGGTGCAGTGCGCGCGGTGCCATGACCACAAGTTCGACCCCATTTCGCAGGACGAATATTACCGACTCCAGGCGGTGTTCGCGGGCGTCGGGCGCGGTGATGTCGTGTTTGAACCGGACGCGGGCACGGCGAAGGCGCGCCGGGAGCTACAAGCGACCCTCGCGCGCCTCGCGGCGAACGATCCCAAACCGGAGATCGATACCCCCGAAGTGAAGGCGGCCGTAGCGGCCTGGGAGGCGCGCAACGCGGGGGCCGGGACCGCGTGGACCGTGCCCAAGTTCCTCAATGTCGGGGCGTCCGGCGGTTCGACCCTGACGGAGCTGAAAGACGGGTCGGTCCGCTCCGGCGGGGCGCGCCCCGAGAAGGACACGTACACGCTGACGGCCCGCGTGAAGGGCAAGAAGCTCACCGCGGTCCGCCTGGAACTCCTGACGGACGAGGCGCTCCCGCACCGCGGCCCCGGGCGCCAGGACAACGGGAACCTGCACCTCAGCGAGTTCACGGTGACCGTCACCGGCGGCGCGCGCCCGGTCCCGGTGACGTTCCGCCGCGCGACCTCGGACTTCGACCAAGCAGGCTGGACCGTCGCGCACGCGATCGACGGCAACGGGGCGACCGCGTGGGGCATTTACCCGCAGGTCGGGAAGCCGCACGAGGCCGTGTTCGAGTTCGCGGAGCCGCTGAGCGCGGACGAAACCGAACTCACGTTCGCGCTCGGACAGCTCCACGGCGGCGGGCACTTGATCGGCCGGTTCCGGCTCTCGATTACGGACGCCCCGCCGCCCTTCCAGGCGTCTGTGGTCCCGCCGGGGGTTCGTGCGGCTCTGGCGACGACGCCCGCGAAGCGAACGGACCAACAAACGCGCGAGCTCGGTCTTCACGTTCTGAGGGAGCTGGCGACCGCGAAACTCGCGGCGCTGCCACCCCCGGCACGGGTTTACGCTGCGGCCCCGAACTTCGTTCCCGATGGGAGCCACCGCCCCCCGACTGCGCCGCGCGAGGTGCGCGTTCTGAAGCGCGGCGACATCCGCAAACCGGGCGCGAAGGTCGAACCCGGTTCGCTCGCGCTCATTCCGGGGCTGTCGGGCACCTTCGAGCTTGCCCGGAACCACACCGAAGGCGATCGCCGGGCGGCGCTCGCGCGGTGGCTCACCGATGCGAACAACCCGCTCGTGTGGCGCGTGATGGCGAACCGCGTGTGGCAGTGGCACTTCGGCTCGGGGCTGGTCGGCACGCCCAACGATTTCGGGCGCATGGGGCAGAAGCCGACGCACCCCGAGCTCCTCGACCTCCTCGCCGGGCGCCTTCGCGACTCCCAGTCCGTGAAGCAGTTGCACCGGCTCATTGTGACCAGCGCCACTTACAAACAGGTTTCGGCCACCCGGCCCGAGGGCACGAAGGCCGATGTGGACAATAAGCTGCTGTGGCGCCAGAACCGGGCGCGGCTCGACGCGGAGCAGGTTCGCGATTCGATCCTGGCCGTGAGCGCGCGCCTCGACCGCACCCCCGGCGGCCCTTCGGACCAGCAGTTCGCGCTGCGGCCGGGTGTCCACGTGACGCCCGTGGTCGAATACGGGAAGTTCGACTGGGACCGAAAAGAGGGGCACCGGCGGAGCGTGTACCGGTTCGTGTTCCGCACGCTCCCGGACCCGCTCGTCGAGTGCCTGGACGGCGCCGACGGCTCCGCGCTCACCCCGAAGCGGGCCGAGTCCGTGACCGCCCCGCAGGCGCTCGCGCTGCTCAACAACGAGTTCGTGCTGGTTCACGCCCGTGCGATGGCCGGGCGCCTGGAAAAGCACTCGGGGGAACGGGCCGAGCAGATCGCGCTCGCGTGCCGGCTGGTGTGGGGCCGCGCGCCCACCGCGGAGGAAGGGAAGCGGTTCGCGGCGTTCGCCGACAAGCACGGGCTGGCGAACCTGTGTCGGGTGCTGCTCAACAGCAACGAGTTCCTCTTCGCGGACTGAAGGACGGCGAGCGATGACGGAAGCGGAATGGTTCGCATGCGGCGATCCGGCCCTGGTGATCGGAGCCATCGGGCGCCCCGCGTGGACCGAGCGGCGCGGGCGCTTGTTTGCCGTGGAGTGCTGCAACCGGTTACGGGCACTGCCCGACCCGCGCCTGCGGGCCGTGATCGAGACCGTCGAGCGGTACGCGGACGGGCTCGTAGCAGGCACCGAGCTGTCGGCTGCGAGTACCATCGCGGTTTCGTCCGTCGAGTGGGAGGCCCGTCACGATATGTCGTCGTGGCAGTCCTCCGCCGCCGAGGTGGTATTGGCCGCGGTCTCCGTCGAGGAGTACACGGTGATTAACTCACTCGTCGCGTCTGTTCTCGCCGGGAGAGCACAAAACGATGAACCGGTGACAGAGGCTCAGCAGCGCCGGGCGCTCGTGGCTCTGATGCGCGAGATCGCCTGGAACCCGTTCCGCCCGGTTGCGTTCAACTCGGCGTGGCGCACGGCGGACGTGGTAGCGCTGGCGGAGGGCACCTACGAGAAGGCGTTCGACCGGCTGCCGATCTTCGCGGACGCGCTCCAGGACGCGGGTTGCGGTGCCGACGACCTGCTCATGCACTTGCGCGATCCGGAGGCGGCGCACGTTCGGGGGTGCTGGGCGCTCGATTTGGTGTTGGGCAAGGGGTAACGCCGGTGTTGCGCCCGAAGGGCGAACAACATCGCCGGGGAGCCGAAGGCGCGGTGCGGCCCCGAGAACGCTTTCACGCGCAACTCAAGCGGGTCGGGAACGAGGGCGCTCGAAACTCCGGGACCGTTGAGTTCTCGGTCGGGCGGGGTGGTGGGGGAATGGGGTGAAGTGGAAAGTCCTAATTGCGCACCCTGTACACACCCGGCGAGCGTGTCCCTTTTGCAACGATCCGCGACCACAAGAAACCGGTACGTTTCCCGCTCCCGTGCGGTCGCGGCTCGCCAGAAATGCAGCCGCGCCAGCGGGTTCGCGTTTGAGAAACGCCCCTCCCGCCACGCGCCCACACGACCGAGAACTGATCGGCCCTGCTCGGAGCCGTAGCTCCAACCAGTTCCAATAGCGGCGCCACGACCGGGTATAATTCGGTGTGGTGCGTCGCTCGGCACTTCGTCCCGGACGAAATGCGTCCTGTTTCGTTCGCGCCCAACGAAACCTTTTTTCGCCTGGTGCGCAACAGTTCGGCAATTCCGATTTTCCGGGCGATTTCTCGCGCCGTGCAGACTTCCTGTTCTACGGTTTGGCTACATCGGAGTTTGGCACCTGTGGGGTACGAACATGATGCTCACCCTTCTCACGATCAGCGGCGTCGCCCTTAGTTTAGCGGCGGTTTACGCGGTCACGACGAAGACCAAGGAAGTGGTACTCGCGAGCGACAACACGGTCGTTGGCCTGGGCGACCCGGCAGCGGACACGCTGGCGACCGGCAGCCACATCCGCTCCACGACCCGCACCGACTGGAACCTCACGACCGTAACGGCCCTGAGCGATGCGGAAGAGTTGCTCGACGTGCTCGAGTACCAGGGGTACGCCGAGCGCGAACTGGTGGTGCTCGGGAACGCCTGCTT
>DASWYH010000812.1:0-2616 GCA_036405095.1 Gemmata sp.
GGTCTGCCGCGGGTGACCGAGCTGTTCGAGGCCCGGCGCCCGCGCAACCCGGCGGTCATGGCCGAGGTGGCCGGGCGCGTGAGAATCGACCCGACCCGGAAGCGCGGCAAGCGCATCATCGAGGTCATCGAGGAGACGGAGGACGGGAAGTCGCTCGGCTCGGCCCGGGAGCACCTGGTGCCCGCCAGCGCGCACATCCGGGTCCACCCGAACGAGTACGTGAAGGAGGGCGACGCGCTCGTTCACGGGCCGCTCGTGCCGCACGACATCCTGAAAATCAACGGCGAGGTGGCGGTCCAGGAGTACCTGGTCCGCGAGGTGCAGTCGGTGTACCGCTCGCAGCGCGTGGACATCGACGACAAGCACATCGAGATCATCGTCGCCCAGATGCTCCGCAAGGTGAAGGTGACCACGACCGGCGACACCGGCCTGTTGCCCGGCGTGGTGATGGACAAGTTCGCGTTCTGGGAGGTGGACCGCCGGCTCCGGCAGGAGTGCGTCAAGGTCGTGAACAAGGGCGACACGGAGCTGATCGAGGGCAAGGTGTACAGCCGCGAGGCGTTCGAGGAGGAGCGCGCGGCGATCGAGAAGGACAAGAAGAAGAAGCAGCCGACGTTCGTCGTCCCGGAGGGGGCCGCGTTCGAGGTCCAGTTGCTCGGGATCACGAAGGCGGCGGTCCAGTCGGACAGCTTCATCAGCGCCGCGAGCTTCCAGGAAACCACGAAGGTGCTCACCGAGGCCGCACTGGCGAGCAAGGTGGACTACCTCGTGGGTCTGAAGGAGAACGTGATCCTGGGGCACCTGATCCCGGCGGGGACCGGGTTCAAGACGCACCAGGAGGCCGAGGTGAAGATCAACGCGCCGGGCGAGTCCAGCCCGCCGCTGCCGCAGATCAACGTGCCCTCGACCCCGGACCCGACCCAGGCGTGATCGAGTGCGGAACGCGGAGTTCGGAACTCGGAATCATGAAAGCAGCCGAAGAGGCAAAGCCGCGACTGTTTTCCTTGCTTCGATTCCGAACTCCGCGTTCCGCATTTCTGAAGAGGGGGCTTCCCGGTGACGGGCGAGCCGCTAACATACTATTTCCCGTTCGGCCGGCGCCGACGGTTGAACAGGATTTGCAAATAATGCCGACCATCAACCAACTGATCAAGAGCCCCCGGGTTCCGCAGCGCTCGAAGCCTAAGCACCCCGCCATGCAGGGGTGCCCGCAGAAGCGCGGCGTCTGCACCGTCGTGAAGACGATGACCCCCAAGAAGCCGAACTCGGCTTTGCGGAAGGTGGCCCGTGTTCGCCTGTCGAACGGGATCGAGGTGACGGCCTACATCCCGGGCGAAGGCCACAACCTGCAAGAGCACTCGATCGTGCTCGTCCGCGGCGGGCGCGTCCGCGACCTGCCGGGCGTGCGCTACCACATCGTCCGCGGCGTACTCGACTCGCAGGGCGTCAGCGACCGTAAGCAGGCCCGCTCCAAGTACGGGGCGAAGAAGGAAGGTAAGTAATAGTTGTCCAGTGGTCAGTTATCAGCGGGCGGTCGGCACGCACGTGTTGACCGTTGTTGTTGGTAGCGCGGCCCGGCGACTTCTGGCTGACAACTGAACACTGACAACTGAGAACTATTCCGATGGGTTCCAAAACACGCACGGCCAGCTACTCGAAACTCGCCCCGGACACCCGCTACGGGTCGCTCCTGCTGAGCAAGTTCATCAACTGCCTGATGCGCGACGGTAAGAAGTCCGTTGCCACGCGGGTGGTGTACGACGCGCTCGACCAGATCAAGAAGCGCATGCCGGACGCCGACCCGATCCAGGTGTTCACCGACGCGCTCAACAACGTCAAGCCGACGCTGGAAGTGCGGTCCCGGCGCGTCGGCGGTGCCAACTACCAGGTGCCGATGCAGGTGAAGCCGAAGCGGGCCGAGAGCCTCGCCATCCGCTGGATCCTCGTCGCCATCCGCTCGAAGGCCGGGCGCCCCACCTACCTGCGCCTCGCGGAAGAACTCATGGCGGCCAACCAGCGCCAGGGCGAAGCGATGAGCAAACGCGAACAGACGATCAAGATGGCCGAAGCGAACAAGGCGTTCAGCCACTTCGCTTGGTAATTCGCCGGGTCAGTTGTCAGTGGTCAGGGGCTCGCACCGAACCTGGTGCCGGTCTCTGACCACTTTCCTTTTGGCTTCTCGCTGCCAACCGTAAACTGACCTAACGCGGGTGGTCCATGTTTTCAGGGCTTCGAGACGCCCGGCCCGATGCGCAAGGAGCGGGTGCCACTTAGCGCCGACCTGGAACTTTCCCGACTGACATCTGGTGCAACGATGGCCAAAGACAAGGGATCGGACCTGACCCGCGTGCGGAACCTCGGGGTCATCGCGCACATCGACGCGGGCAAGACCACGACCACCGACCACCTCCTCTTCTACTCCGGGGCCAAGCACAAGCTCGGCGAGGTGGATAAGGGCACGACCACAACCGACTACGACCAAGAAGAGCAGCAGCGCGGGATCACGATCTACTCGGCCTGTGTGCCCTTTCAGTGGCTCGGGTACACGGTCAACCTCATCGACACCCCCGGGCACGTCGATTTCACCGCGGAAGTGGAGCGCTCGCTGCGCGTGCT
>DASWYH010000813.1:0-3901 GCA_036405095.1 Gemmata sp.
CGCATCTCCAGCTCACCCGGCAGCCCCGGGTACGTCACACGGTCCATCCACTCGGGGCGTTGCTTCTTGGGCCACGCCACCACATGGTCCGCACGCCCCAGATGCCGACCCCGACGGAAGTTAGTGGCCCTCTTCTGGTGCATCCGCACCACCACCTCCCCCCCGCGCCTTCCCCAGGGCCACATCGAACCCGCCTCCGAAGTACCGGTCCATCAGCAGCACTGTCCCCCGCTCGACCCGCTCGGCCATCTGGCGCAGCAGTGCGGTCTCGCCCGATTGCTTGCCCCGGCTCGGGCCGAGGGCCGCGTCGAGCACGGCTCCGCACGCCAGGCTGAACAGGGCGACCAATCGGATCTGCGGGTACCCGATCCCATCGGCCTGGGAACCGGGATGCGGGTACGCGCGCGGATTCGCAGGCGTGTCGGGCATGTTGACCGTGATGCCGTCGACGATCCTCACCCGGCGACCGTTCCAGCGCCACGCTTCGGGTGCCCGTTCGTCCAAGGTGTCCCCGGGGGACCGGGCACACCTTGGACCGGAGCCCCTTCGGGCAACCGGCCCCGGGCCTTGCAGTACCCGCCGGTGCCCGGTCCGCATGGCGTCCGACCGTGGGCCACCAGCCAACTCATAACTCGGACCACGGCCAGCCGGCAGCACCCGACGGGACCGATCACCTGGGTGAGGAATGCCCACGAGGCCACGACCGGGTAAACACCTGGTCCCGCCACCCGCCCCCGTGATCCTGAATGGCCCGGTCGACGCGCGACTCGGGAAGCGCATCCGCAAACGGCAACCCGTCACGCTGGGCAAAGCGGTCACGCAATGTTCGGATCTGGCTTCCCGGGGTGGGTCGGGGAGGATGAGACATGGCAGAACCTCCGGATCGAAGATGTGGCCACTGCAACTACCTCTTCGCAACCCGGAGGTTCCGCGCCTATCTCACGACCAGGCCACCGGTTCCGACTCCAGGAAGTGCCATTCGCTCGTGAACCGCAATCCTGCTCCACGAACGCTTTTGTCACGTCGGGAACTTGAGCGGCTTGCGGTACTCGTAGCTCAGCAACTTGTTGGCAGCTTCGTTGTTCGTGAACCGTTCCGCTTTTGCGTCCCACTCCAGATAAGATTTGGTCCGGTGCGCGATGTTCGCGATCAGCGCCGCGGTGGTGCAGCGGTGCCCGCGCTCGACATCGCACGTCGGCGTCTTGCGGCTCTTCACGCAGTCCAGGAAGTTCCGCGCGTGGTCCGCGTCGCGGATCGCGCCGTCCACTTTTTTCGCTTCGATCTGCGGCTTCGCCCCGGTGCGCCAGCCCTTCTCAATGGTCCGGTCCAGCGGCGTGCGCGCGGCGAACTCGTTGGGCGTGACCACCTCCGGCACGATCTCGTAACCGTTCGGGCGGAAGTACATGGTGCCCTTCGTCCCGCGGAACTCGATCTCGCACGGTTTCGCGGCCGGGGCCGTGCCGGTCGCGTTGAACTGCGAAAAGGTGACGAGTGTGTCGCCGGGGTAGTGCCAGAGCACCTCCATTGTGTCGGGCACCTCGCGGTTGTCGTAGTTCGCGAACTTCCCGCCCATCGCGACGACCGCTTTCGGCGCGTCGGCACCGAGCGACGCCTGAATCTGTGCGAGGTAATGCACCCCGAAGTTCGTCAGTTGCCCCCCCGAGTAGTCGTAGAACCACCGGAAGCGGTAGAACGTGCGGTTCTTGTTATACTTTCGCAAGGGCGCCGGGCCGAGCCACTTGTCCCAATCGAACCCCTCGGGTGGGTTCCCGTCGGGCGGGGAACCGATCCCCTTGGGCCACTCGTTCTGAACGTGGAACGCGCGCACCGCGGTCACCTTGCCGATGCCGCCCGAGCGGATCAGTTCCGCGGCCTCCTGGCACACCGGGCTGGACAGGCGCTGGATGCCGCACTGCACGACGCGCTTGTGGTCGCGGGCCGCTTTGACCATCGCGCGCCCCTCGGCGACGCACAGCGACAGCGGCTTCTCGACGTACACGTCCTTCCCGGCGGCGCACGCCTCCACGCACATCAGGGCGTGCCAGTGGTCCGGGGTGACGATTACCACCGCGTCCAGGTCCTTCTTCGCGAGCAGCTTCTGGTAGTCCGTGAACTGTTGCGGGTTGGTGCCGATCTTCTTGGATGCGAAATCGAGGTACGGCTGATAGATGTCGCACACCGCGACCACGTCGCAGTCCTTGTGTTCGAGGAACGCGGAGAGCACCTGATCGCCGCGGTTCCCCAGCCCGATGAATCCGACGCGGACCCGCTCGTTCGCGCCCATCACGCGGGTCGCGCTGAGCGCGGTTGCGGCGGACACGGCCGCGGTTGTGGTGAAGTCGCGTCGCGTGAGCTTGGCCATAACGGTCCCTCGGGCAAAACGAAGATAAACAACGGAGCTACCGGCACGGGGTCAGCGCCCCTCGGGCACATCGCGAACGTTCAACTTATCGTAATCGAATACGATTTGCGTGAACGCCCCCGGCTCGACCTTGACGAGCATCGGGCTGAGCATCTTGCCCCGGAGCCGCTCCGGGTCGTATGCGCCGATCAGGTACGTACCCGGGTTCAGGGCGAACTCGAACCGGCCCTGTGCGTCCACAACGGTGTGAACCTTGGTCTGGTAGTCGGCGTCCGGGCTGTTCACGAGCATGGCGTCGATGCGCACCTGGGTCCACGGCTGCCGGGGGGGCACCGTCCCGTTTTCGTCGGCCGGTTCGGCGGGGGCCAGCGCGACCCCGCGCACCCCGCTCGTCCCGTCCGGCGGGGGCGGTTTTGGCTTCTCGCACCCGGACCCGGTGCCGATCCCGATCAGCACCACAACCAACGCAAGCCGGCGGAACAGCATTTCGGTCTCTCGGGGGTTCACGTTCGGTTCATTATGGCCGGTGGCGCTGCACCATCGAGCGAAAGTCGCCGAGATTGTTGCGCCAGAAGTGGCGCTGGCTCAGGTCCACCTCGGCGACCACCACCTGGCCCCATCGGTCCGCTTTCGCGATGGGGGCGCCCGCGTGGTCATAAATCGCGGACCGCGTCCAGTTGCTCTTCACGTCGGTGTAGGTGCTGCTGACGAGGTAAACGTGGTTCTCGCACGCGCGGGCTTGAGCGAGGAGCGGGTTGCACCCCCAGACAGGCCACGCGATCACCTCCGCGCCGCGGCTGGTGAGTTCGCGCGCCACTTCGGGGAAGAACCCGTCGTAGCAAATCATCATCCCGATTTTGCCCAGCTTCGTATCGAAAACGGGGTAATCCTTGCCGGGCGTCACCCCGGCCTCGATCTCGCTGTGCGGCAAGCACACCTTGCGGTATTTGCCGATCAATTTCGCGCCCGGGCCGATGAGCGCGGCGGTGTTGTAGACCACGGCCCCGTCGCGTTCGTAAAGACTCACCACGATGTGAAGGCGGTGCTTCTGGGCCTGCGTGCCGAAGTACTCCGTGGTCGGGCCGGGAACCGGTTCCGCGATCTCGTGGGGCTTCTTCCCGACGCCCACATACGGCACCGTCTCACCCAGCACAACGAGGTGGGCGTTTTGCTTCGCGGCAAGTTCCAGGAGCGGCGCGTACTCCTCGCAGTTCGCCCGCGGCGATTTTCCGGACGGAACATGGTGCACCGTCGCGAGCCGCACTTTGCGTGGTCCAGGTGCGGGTACCCCCGCGAGGCTCACCGCGGCCCATTCGGCGCGGCCGCTCGGTGCCCATTGGAGGTGAAGCTCAACAACCGCCTGGGTCGCCTTCGACGGTGCGCGGTACAGCCCGGCGACGGTGGTCCACCCGTTGTTGTCGGTGGGACCGTCGAGCGGGTGTTCGGGTTCTGCGAGGGGAACCGGCCCCGGTTCGTTCTCCCGCCCGGCGGGCGGATCGGCGCGAACGGATTTGCCCTGGGCGTCGAGCCACACGATGC
>DASWYH010000814.1:0-3864 GCA_036405095.1 Gemmata sp.
GTGGAACCGCCCCGGCGGCTCCCCCTGTCCCACGGCCAGCGCCCGGAGCCGCATCTTCGGTTCCGGGCCGTCGCTCTCGGCGAGTACGATCGCCCCGCGCTGGGCCTCCAGCACGCTGACCGCGTCGTTCAGGACCGCGTCCAGGAGCTGGTCCTCGCCCTGCGTGTTCACGAAGTGGTGCCCGGCCCGGAGCAGCGCGAACATCTGCTCGCCGGCGCGGGGCATGTGGTTGCGGTCGAACGCGAGCCGCCGGATGCCGTCGTCGAAGCCCGACACCGCCGCCGCCACGACGTGCTGGTTCGAGGGGGGGCCTTCGATGGTCGCCTCGGTCAGCTCCACGATCACCGCCACCTTGCCGAACTGCACGATGTCGCGGGCCTTGAGGGGCTGCTCCCCGGCCCCGATGCGGACCCCGTTCACGTAGGTGCCGTTGGTGCTCTCGAGGTCCCGGACGAACCACCCGTCGTCGCCGAAGCGCACCTCCGCGTGGCGCCGGCTCACGGAGCTGTCGTCGAGAACGATCTCGAGCGTCCCGAGGCGGCCGGCGCGCAAGAGCGAGTCCGATTCCCAGACCTGCCCCTTGATCTCGCCGCTGATGCCTCGCAGTCGAAGGGGACGTTTCACAGTCCGACTCCTGGACCGGATCACCTGACCCGGATTTTTGATCCGACGCGATTAAATCGAGTGTATCACGCACAGCGCCCGTGTGGCGGATGAGAAGTTTCTAAACACCGCTTTCTGCGCAGCACAAATTCGGCTCTCGTTGAAAATCCGGTCCGCTGGCGCGAAAAAAAGATCCGACGAGACAAGCTGGGCAGATTCGAAGAGCCGCATGAGGCGGCGAACGGGAGCGGCGATTCGAGCACACCCGCTCCCAGCAACGAGCAGACACGAACTCAGAAAGACTCTAGCATCACTACCAAGAGAACTGAGATAGAACAGGATGATTATCGATTGATTATACCGCCACCCCCCAACTTGAAGCCACCGAACTTCGGGTGCGCGCCCCTCGGACGGCCCCCCTCTCCCCAACGATTTTTGGGGAAAGGCGGAACAACCCACCGAGCCACACGCAACGCAACCAACGGGACCGACTGCCCCGGGAGCGGTCCCCGGTCTCCCGCTCACGGGTCGGTCACGGGTCGTCACAAAGGCGCCAACCTCACTGGCTTTGCGTATCAGTCCCCCATGCTGAAGAACACGGGCGGCGCGGCCGTGGTCGGGAGCTGGTTGAGTTGGGCCAGGGCCTTACGGAACCGGCCCGTTGAGGCGTAGTGCGTCACGATCACCAGCGGCACGGGGCCACCGCCCTCCTCTTCCGCTTCGTGCTGAACGAGGCTCGAAATGCTGATCTCCTCGTCGGCCAGGATGCGGGTGATGTCGGCCAGCACGCCGGGCCGGTCCGCGACCTGCAAGCGCAGGTAGAAGCGGCTCCGCACGCGCTCCGGCGGGTCCACCGTGAACCCGCGGTCCTCCAGGCCCCAGAGCTTCGCCGCCGCGAACGTCCGCTGCGCGCGCCCCACCCCGAGGTCGATCAGGTCGGCGACCACGGAACTCGCCGTCGGGAGTTGCCCGGCGCCCGGCCCCTGGTAGAGCGTCTCGCCCACGATGTCGCCGTACACCAGGACCGCGTTGTACGCCCCCCGCACCTGGGCCAGGAGGTCAGTGTGCCGCAACAGCACCGGGGCCACGTGCAGCGCCACTGTCGGCGCCGGCCCCGGCACCCCGCCCCGGCTCAGCTTCGCGCCGCTCCCCGAGTGGCAGTGGCCACCGGTCCAGGCCTCGGCCAGCAGCTTGATCGTGTACCCGAGTTCGTTCGCGAACCGGATGTCGATGGCTTCGATGGTGTCGATGCCCTGGCGCGCGATCTCGTGCGGGCGCGCCGTCACCCCGAACGCGATCTGGGCCAGGATCGCCAGCTTGTGCGCGGCGTCGCTGCCGTCCACGTCGAGCGTCGGGTCGGCCTCCGCGTAGCCCAGGCGCTGGGCCTCGGCGAGCGCGGCGGCGTAGCTCATCCCGCCCTCGGCCATCGCGGTCAGAATGAAGTTCGACGTGCCGTTCAGGATCGCCTGGATCGCGGTCACCTGGTTCGCGGCCAGGCTCTCGCCCAGCGCCCGGATCACGGGCACGCCGCCGGCCACGGCGGCCTCGAAGCAGACCGTTCGGTCGGCCCGGCGCGCGGCCTCGAACACCTCGGCCCCGGCATCGGCCAGGAGCGCCTTGTTCGCGGTCACCACGTGCTTCCCGGCGGCCAGGGCGCTGAGCACCACCTTCTTCGCGGTGCCCACCCCGCCGATGAGTTCCACCACCACGTGAACGTTCGGGTCGCTGATCGCGGCTTCGATGTCGGTGGAAATGATGTCGAGCGGGATCAGCGGGTCGCGCGCCTTGTCCGGGTCGCGGACCACCACCCGGCGGAGCGCAAGTGCCCGCCCGGCGCGCTGCGCGACGCGGTCCCCGTGTGTGAGAAGCACCCGTGCCACCCCGTTGCCAACGGTGCCGCAGCCGACGAGTGCGATACCCAGCGCGTGATCGCTCATGTGCCTGTCGCTCCCCAAGATACGCGTATTATCGCGGGGGAGCGGCACGCGGCCACTCTTGCTTTCGGGGCCGAAATCCCGATGGGCGAAACGGGGCACGAGGCGCCGGGGCCGCGGGGCCGTGAAGGCGAGCGCCCAAAACCCGAGCGCGCTACGGTCCCCGGCACCGCAACGACGCGCTCCCCAACAACTGCGGCTACGCCAGCACCTGCTCGATGACGTGCCCGTGTACATCGGTCAAGCGGCGGTCGGTGCCGTCGTGGCGCACGGACAGCAGCGTATGGTCGATCCCCATCAGGTGCAGGATCGTGGCGTGCAGGTCATAGCTGTACGTCCGGTCCCGCGCGGTGCGCCAGCTCCACTCGTCACTTTCGCCGTGTGCGCACCCGCCCCTCACGCCCGCGCCGGCGAGCCACGCGACCGACGTCCCCTGGTTGTGGTCGCGCCCGGTGGCGCCCTGGGTGAACGGCTGGCGCCCGAACTCGGTGCTGAACACCACGAGCGTGTCCGCCAGCATCCCGCGGTCGTGCAGGTCTTGAACCAGGGCCGCGGTGGGCCGGTCCACGGACCGTGCGATGGGCGGCAGCTCCCGGACGATGTCGGTGTGGTTGTCCCAGTTGTTGGACGGCCCCCCGGCCCCGCTCCACACCTGAACGAACCGCGTGCCGCGCTCCAGGAGCCGGCGCGCGAGCAGGCACCGGCGACCGAAATCGGCGGTGGCGGGGTCGTCCAACCCGTATTTGGCACGGGTCTTGGCCGCTTCGCGGGTCAGGTCGAGCGCTTCGGGCGCATGCTGCTGCATCTTCGCGGCCAGTTCGTAACTCGCGATGCGCGCGTCCAGGCGCGAGTCGCCGGGGCGCGCCTGCGCGTGCTCCCGATTCACCTTCCCGAGCAGCTCCAGCGCCGCACGGTCGGCTTCGGGCGTCACGAACGGGGCCTTGGGCGACGGCACGAGATCGGGCACCGGCGGGGTGCCGCTCGCGTTCAAGATGGTGCCCGCGTGTGCGACCGGCAGGAACCCGGAACCGAAGTTGCCCTTCGCGTTGTACGGCAGCCCCCGGGCGTCCGGGAGCACGACGAAGGTCGGGAGGTTGTCGGTGAGCCGCCCCAACCCGTAAGAGAGCCACGCGCCCAGGCACGGGAACCCCGGGAGGATGAACCCGGTGTTCATCATGTAGCTGGCCGGGCCGTGAACGTTGGTCTTCGACGCCACGGCCATCAGGAACGCGAGCTTGTCCACCTGCGCGGCGAGGTGCGGGAACACCGAGCTGACCCACCGCCCGCACTGCCCGTACCGTTTGAACGGGAACGGGGACTTCATGAG
>DASWYH010000815.1:0-2465 GCA_036405095.1 Gemmata sp.
CGCCCTTCTGCTTCTTGAGGTTGTCGCGCGCCCTCTTGGCCGCCAACCGCAGTTCCGCAGAGAGCGCGACCTTCTTACAGATCCGCTCGGCCTCTTTCGGGTGCTTCTCGAGGTACTCCGTCAGGAACTCGTACACGATGCTGCCGACGATCCCTTCCACTTCGGGGTTGTTCAGCTTGATTTTGGTCTGCGACTCGAACAGCGGATCGGGGTGCGCGATACTCACAACCGCGGTCAGCCCGGCGCGGAAGTCCTCGCCCTTCAACTCCAGGTCCGGCTTGAAGTGCCCTTCCTTCTTACCGTAAGCGTTGATGGCCCTCGTGAGCCCCCCCCGGAACCCACTCAGGTGCGTTCCGCCGACCGGGTTGAAAGCGTTGTTCGTGTAGCAGCGGATGCGTTCGTCGTCGCCGTTGGTGTACTGGAGGGCCACTTCGGTCTTGATCTTCAGTCCTTTGCCGGTCACTTCGGTGGAAACGTGCTCCACCTCCTTTATGACGTAAATCGCCGGGTGTTCCTGGGTCTCACCCTGCTTCTCGTTCAGCCAGACAACGTACTCGGCGATGCCCCCTTGGAACTCGAAGTGAACGGTCTTGGGTTCCGTTCCGCGCTCGTCGGTGAGCGCGATTGCCAGCCCCTTGCACAAATACGCGATCTCACGAAACCGGTCTTCGAGGATGACGAAATCGAAATCGAGACCACCGAAAAATTCCGGGAGCGGGTCCGGGCGGAAGGTGATGATGGTTCCGCGCTGCCCGGCGGGAGCGGGTCCCAGATCTTGTAGCGCGCTCGTCGCGTACCCGCGCTCGAACGCCATCTTGTGAACGCGCCCGTCGCGCCGCACTTCCACCTCGCACCACTCGGATAGCGCGTTCATCGCCTTCGCGCCCATCCCGTGTAGCCCGAGCGAGAAGGCATACGCCGCGTTGTCGAATTTGCCGCTGTTCCCGGCCACCGTGAGGGCCTCTTCGAGCGCCGATTTCCCGGTGTCTTTCTTGATGCCCACGGGGATCCCGCGCCCGTCATCCGCCACGGTAATCGAGCCGTTCGCGTGGAGCGTGACGTGAATGTTCTTGCAGTACCCCGCGAGCCACTCGTCCACGGAGTTGTAAACGATCTCGTAGACGAGGTGGTGCAGCCCCGACGACTGCGTGTTACCGACGTACATGCCCGGGTTCTGGCGGATGTGGGCCGCGTCCTTGAGGCTCTTCATATGAGCCTCGGTGTACTCACCCGCCGGCGGCGTTTCGGTACTCATCTGTTGGTGCCCTTTCGGTTCCGTTAGTTTGACAGCCAATCACCACGCCGCAGCGCGAAACTTCAGATCGGTCAGCGTGACACCGGGCATCGCGGCGCGGAGCTTTGTCAGTAACCCGCGCTTGTGGAACTGCGCCAGTTCCGACATCAGCACCGCGTTTCGCACCGCGACTTCGAGAACCCCGCGCCTGATGCTCAAAACCTGGGTGTCCTTCAAAAGCTCTTCGCCCGCGACCGTCGCCCACGCCGATTCCAGGCGCAGCCGGTCGTTCTTGCGCCCCCAGCCGCGGGAGGTGAACATCTTGCCGAGGATGTCGGCAATCTGCTCCTGCTTGCCGTCGCGCTGTTCTTTTCTCATCTGTGGTTCTCGCCGGTCGCGTTCCTGGGTCGGGCCGTGACGACACCAACTCACCCCGTCAGCGGCATCACGAGGTACGAATAGTCCTCGCCACAGGTGAACAGCGCGGCCCGCAGCCCCGTGGACATCTCCAGCATCACGGTGGGCTCGTTCTCGATCGCCCGAAGGAACTCGACCAGGTACGACGGGTCGAACGCGATCTCGGTCTTCGGGCCGCTGTACTCGGGTAGTGCCAGCGTCACTTCACTGGCCCCCGTATTCGCACCACGGGCCTTCAGCACCACGGACCCGGCGTCGAACGTCAGATCCACCCGCTTGCTCTCTTCGTCGGTCATGATCGCGGCCTGGCGCACGCGCGAAAGGAACTCCGCGACCGGCAGCGCCACCTTCTGGGTCGCTTCCTTCGCGGTCTTGGAAATGATCTCGCGGTACGGCGGGAACTTCCCCTGAACGAGCGAGGTGTAAATGGTCGCGCACTCGGTCTGGAAGAGGGCATCGTTGGCGCGGAGCCCGACCCGGATCACCTCGCTGTCGCCTGTGAGGTTCCTTTCCAACAGCATCGCGGCCTTGAGCGGAACCAGGTGAACCGCCTTCACGTCGTCGGCGACGCCGTAGACGTTAGCCGGCCCCGAGCACACGGCGAGCCGCTTCGTATCGGTCGCGATCAACCGCGCCCCCTTGCCGTCGGCCTCCCACAGCACCGCCGTCAGCGAGAACCTGGCCGTCGTGTCCTTCTTGTCGGCGGCAAACGTGGTGCGGCGGATCATCACCCGCAGTACCCCGGCGGTGATCTCGTGGAACCGCCCGCCGTCATCGAACGCCGGGATGTCGGGAAACTCGTTCACGTCCAAGC
>DASWYH010000816.1:0-2483 GCA_036405095.1 Gemmata sp.
GCGATGCCGATCCTCGCCGACGCACTTCAAGACGCGGGGTGTGATGCCACCGACATCCTCAATCACTGCCGGGCTGAAACCGAGCACGTTCGCGGGTGCTGGGTGGTCGATCTGCTTCTCGGGAAGTCGTGACGCGGTACACTAACGTCATGCTGCACCCCGACATTCCCGCACTCGTTCTCGCGCCGATGGAAGGCGTCACCGACGCGCCCATGCGGGCCGTGCAGGGGGGCACGGGCGCGTTCACCTTCGCCGTGACCGAGTTCCTGCGGGTCAGTCACGCGGTGCCGCCGCGGCACGTGTTTTTCGATCACGTGCCCGAACTGCGGACGCGAGCGACCACCCTCACCGGGTTGCCGGTTCAGGTTCAACTGCTCGGCGGCGATGCGGGCCGGATGGCCGAGTCCGCGGCCCGCGCCTGCGAACTCGGCGCCACGGCGATCGACATCAACTTCGGGTGCCCGGCCCCGACCGTGAACCGCCACGATGGCGGCGCCGCGCTCCTGCGCCACCCGCTGCGGATACGCGAGATCGTCGGCGCGATCCGCGCAGCGGTCCCGTCAGCCGTTCCGGTGTCGGCGAAACTGCGGCTCGGGTGGGACACGCTCGACGCCGTTCACGAGAACGCGACAATGGCCGCCGAGGGCGGCGCCTCGTGGCTCACCATTCACGGGCGCACCCGGGTCGCGGGGTACGCCCCGCCGATCCACTGGGAGCCCATCGGCCGGGTGCGCGAGCGGCTCGGAATTCCGGTCGTCGCGAACGGCGACATCTGGACCCTCGACGACTTCCGGCGGTGCCGCGACACCACCGGGAGCAGGCACTTCATGCTCGGGCGCGGCGCGCTCGCCGACCCCTGTCTGGCCCGCCGGGTCGCGGCCGAACTCGGACTCGCTCCCAGGGACGAAGAAGAGCCCGAAGGGCCGGTCGACTGGGCCGCCCAACTGCGGAGCCTGGTGGAGTGGTCGCGCCGATTCGACATGCTCCGGTCCGACAAGAACGTGAGCCGGCTCAAACAGTGGCTACGGCTCGCTTCGCAGTTCGGGAGCTTCGAGCACTTCGACCGGGTCAAGCGCACCGAGAGCGTGAGCGAACTGTTCGCCGCGCTCGAGTGCGCCGCCGACTACGAACGCGCTCCGCGCATGAGCTCGGCGACCGCGACCGCGTCCGCGCCGCCCTCCCCCAGCGCCTGAATGACCCTCTCGCGACGTTCGGGCGGGTGGTTCTGGCTCAGCTTCTTTTTCCCTTCGAGCCGTTCGATTTCGATTCGGAAGCCCACAATCTGCGCGAGCAACCGCTCCACGAACGGCCCGGTTTCGGTCAGTGCCCACGGCTCCGGCCGCGGCGCTTCGTAGTGCGCGACGCTCCGGCGCACGATGCCGAGCAACTCCTCCGGGGCTTCGACGAGTGAGGCCCGCCCGGTCGCGTGAACCGCGACATAGTTCCACGTCGGAACCGCGTGTTCGGTTCCGTACCACGCGGGCGAAATGTAGGCGTGCGGCCCTCCGAACACCGCGAGCACGGGCTGCGTTTCGAGTTCGCGCCAGTGTGGGTTCGCGCGCGCCATGTGGCCAATAAGTGTACCGTGCGGGCCGGCGGCACGGTCGAGGAGGAACGGCAAGTGCGTGGCGAACGGCTCGCCGGCGACCTGTGACACGAGCACCCCGAAACTGTACCGCTCGATCAGGTCGTGAATGGCGCCGCGATCGGTTTCGGCGAAGTGCGGGGGCGTGTACATCGTTCGGCTTCCAAACGGGCCGGTTGCGTTCGCGACTCGGGGCTCCCAGAGAGAAGATTATGGACACCTTTCCCGCGCAACGGGTTCGCCTGGGTAAACGAGGTGAAATGGTGTCGTGGGATAAAACGCGGTGCCTGTTTCGATAATGATGTCACCCGTCCCGTGGCTCGACATTCTGCGCGTTTTGGTGCCGTGAACGGCACGGCCCCTGCGTTATCACTGCCAACTCCTGCGAACGGTTCGCAGTTTTTGCAAGAAGTCCAGTGTGAGATTTCCGATGACGCCGCTCAACACTCTCCCCGAACTGACCCAGCCGGCACAACTGGACGCCCAGGCCCCCCGATTCTTCCTGGATGCCGCCATCGACGCGAACCCGGATGACGGCGACTGGTGGCTTGATATCGGGGCGATCGATTTGCCCGGTTCGCTGGTCGTGTAAGTTCTTCAGATATAGTGAACGGACGTGCATAAATTGCTGAGGCGAATGTAAAAGGAACCGGCGCAACTCAAGACCGAGCGGACGTTCGGGGTAACAAGAAGAGTGCCGCGAGTTGACCCACAAGGAAGATGCCATGAACCGCGAACTGGACGTGTTGACGCTACTGCTGCTCGACCCGTGTCTGACGGCCGACGAAGCGGCCCGCGAGGCTGCGGCCCGGCGGCACCTGGCGGTTGTGGCCGAGACCCGCGACGAGCGACTCTCACCTCGCACCCGCAAGGCGTTTCGGTCCGCTCCGGCCCCCGC
>DASWYH010000817.1:0-7618 GCA_036405095.1 Gemmata sp.
CGAACTGTGAGCCCGTGGGTCACCGGGCTGGTCCTCTTCTCGGCCGTCCTGCACGCATCGTGGAACGCGCTGCTGAAGGGCGGCGGCGACCGGCCGCGGTCGGTCGCGGCGATGGCCGCGGCGGCGGGCCTGGCCTCTGCCGGCTGGGCGTGCGTCCGGCCCGCTCCGCGTGTGGAGAGCTGGTTCTACATCTTCCTCTCGGTCGTCCTGCACGTCGCGTACCACTTCCTGCTCGTCTGGGCGTACCGGCACGGGGATCTGGGCGTGTCGTACCCGGTCGCCCGCTGGTCCTCGCCGCTGCTGGTGGCGGCCGGGGCGGCCGTGCTCGCCGGTGAACGGCCCGACGCGCTCACGCTGGTCGGAATCGTGCTGGTGTGCGGCGGCATCTTCGGGCTCGCACGGGGCCGGGCGGGCGCGCGGGGCATCGCCCCCGCCCTGCTGACCGGGGCCACGATCGCGGCGTACAGCGTCGCCGACGGGCTGGGAAGCCGGGCGGCGGGGAACGCGTGGTCGTACGCCGCGTGGCTGTTCGTGTTCAACGGCCCGGCGGTGCTCCCGGTCCTGCTCTGGCGGGACCCGCGGTTCGACGCGGGTGCCCGGCGGCCGGCGGCGGGCGGGGCCGTGTCGCTCGTCGGGTACGCCATCGTCATCTGGGCGGCCAGCATCGGCCCGATGGGGCGGGTCTCGGCGCTGCGCGAGTCGAGCGTCCTCGTCGCCGCGGTCCTGGGGTGGCTGTTCCTCGGCGAGCGACTCGGATCGCGGCGGCTGGTCGCGTGCGCGATCGTGGCGGCCGGTGCCGCGTGCCTCGGGTTGCGGGGGTGGCCGGCTGCCCAGATCACGCCTTCCGCTTCGGGAGCTTCGGGGGCTTCCGCTTCGCGGCCCGCGCGGGCGAGTCGCCCGTGCCACGGGACGCCTTGACCATCCGCTCCTCGCCGACCGGTGGGACGCCGCCCGCCAGGAGCTTCTCCTTGCGGCGCTCCATCTTCTCCGCGAGGGCCTCGAAGTTGAGCTTGATCCCCTTGGCCTTGGGCAGCATCTCGTCTTCCTCCTCCTTGATGTGGTGCCGCACGTTCTCCGCCAGCACGCGGAACTTCGCGTCGAAGTGGCTCTCCGAGCCGTCCATGACGTCGAGCTCCGCGATCAGCAACTTGGCGACGTGGTGCTCCTCGTCGGCCTCGTTCATGACCTCCTTGCCGACCTTCGCCCGGACGGCCGGGTAGAACAGCTCCTCCTCGAGCGCCGCGTGGATCTTGAGCTCGGCCAGCGCCGCGCGGACGATCTTGGCCCGGGCCGACCGGCTCCTGGCCCCCTCGAACTGGTCGAACAGCTCTTTGACCCGGTCGTGGTCCGCCTTCAGCAGCGATACGGCGGGATTCGCCGTGAGAAAGTCGAACACGCGCCCCTCCCTCTTTTGGAGACGATTCGTTACGGCCCCTGGCCGGGAGGTGGGCACGCAGGTATCGCGCCGAGCGGGTCCGCACCCGCAACCAAAGTTGACGACGCTGCGGCCACATTTCCGCGCGTGCCGGTCCTGCCGGGGCGTCACGCGCGACCCGCCGCGGCAATGCAGAATTGCGGCCCTCCAGTTGCTCTACCTCCGGAGCCGGACCGTTCCGGCGCCCGAAACCCCTCAGCGCGAGAGCACGTCATGCAGAACGACACCGCCGACCGCAGCGACCTCTGCCGCCTGGCCGACGACGGCTGCCCGAACACCGCCGGGGACACGCAGACCCATGACCTGTCGAAGCTGCTGGCCGCGCTCGCCGCGGACGAGGGCTGAGCCGTCGCGAGACCCCGAACACCTCCCATGAAGAGCAACGCCACACCGCCGAACGCCGTGCGGGTCGGGTGCGCCGGGTGGGCGCTCCGCAAGGAGCACGCGGCCGCGTTCCCGGCCGCGGGCACGCACCTGGCCCGGTACGCCGGGCGGTTCCCCGCGGTCGAGATCAACTCGTCCTTCTACCGGCCGCACAGACCCGCCACGTACGCGAAGTGGGCCGCGTCGGTGCCCGAGGGCTTCCGATTCGCCGTCAAGGTGCCGAAGGAGGCGACGCACGCCCTCCGGCTCGTGGGCGCCGAGGATGTGCTCGACCGCTTCCTACCCGAAGCGACCGCGCTGGGGGCGAAGCTCGGGCCGCTGCTCGTCCAGCTCCCGCCGGGCCTGGCGTTCGACGCGGACGTCGCGGAGCCGTTCCTCGCGGCCCTGCGGGAGCGGTTCGACGGGGCCGTGGTGCTCGAGCCCCGGCACGCGTCGTGGTTCGGGAGCACGGCCGAACGGCTCGCGGCGGAGTACCGCGTGGCGCGGGTGGCCGCCGATCCGGCCGTCGTCGAGGGGGCGTCGGAGCCGGGCGGGTGGGGCGGGCTCGTGTACTACCGGCTGCACGGCTCGCCGCGGGTGTACTACTCGGGCTACGACGACCGGTACCTCGAGGGGCTCGTGGAGAAGCTGTCCTCGGCTGCCGCGTCGGCCGACGTGTGGTGCGTGTTCGACAACACGGCCGAGGGCGCCGCGACGGCGAACGCGCTCGACCTGCTCGCCCGCGTCGCGTTGGGCTGAGAGCCGTCAACCGTGCGCCGCCCGGCACTGGCTTTGCAGCAACCCCGTGCGTTCGGCGAGTACAGGGGCTTGCCAGGGGGCGGGGCCGCACAAGGTGATGGTGCCAGCAGTGTTGTACTTCGCGGGGCACAGCGCCCTCACAAGTGACTAGCCCAAGGCCCAGACCGCGCGATTCGGCCAGCGCAACGCCGACGCGCTCGACCGCCCGTTCTGCCTCGCCCAGGGTCAGCTGCTCCCGCCCGCTCGCGCGCAACATCCGGCGGCAGCCGGGCCGCTTGGGCACGCACGGCACCCGCTCAACGGGTCGCTGCTCCCGGTGTTCCTGTTCCTCGGGTCGCTGCATGCGAGGCGAACCTGGCGCGGTTCCGCGGTGACGTGTGTGCGGGTATCCGGGGCGTGTGCCGTTCTTCGCCCCGGTCCCGTGACATGCACCTGATCCACATCCTGCTGCCGCTGAACGATAACAAGGGCAAGCCGCTCGGGCGGAAACTGTTCCGCACGGTCGCCGACGAGCTGACCGAGAAGTTCGGCGGGCTGACCGCCCACACCCGCGCGCCGGCGGCGGGGCTGTGGAAGGAGGGGGCGGACGGGACTGCGAGGGACGAGATCGTCATTTACGAGGTGATGGCCGGCGAGTTGGACGCGGGGTGGTGGGGCAAGTACCGGGCGCGGCTCGAGCGGCGGTTCAAGCAGGAGAAGGTGATCGTGCGGGCGGTGGCGGTGCAGGTGCTGTGACGGGCGCCGCCCGGCCACCGTTCGGTGAACCCACCGGACTCGTGGGCCGAACAGAGGAGGGGGCAAGCCCGGTGCGGCCTCCAGCGCCCGAACCGGTCCCGTCCGAGCAAAAGCGGACCGGGACCAACACGCCCTAACCTCTCTTGAGAATCACCACATGGGTCGCGTGCGGGGTGCCGACCTGTTCGGCGCACTCGTACCCCAGTGACACCAGGTCCAACCCGCCGAGCAAGTTCTCTCCCCGGCCCAGCAGGACGGGGGAGACGGCGAGGTGCAGCTCGTCGATCAGCCCCGCCCGCAGGCCCTGCCGGATGGTCGCGACGCCGCCCCCGACCCGCACGTCCTTCCCTTGTGCCGCCGCTTTCGCCTGCGCGAGGGCCGCCTCGAACCCGTCGGTGACGAAGTGGAACACGGTCCCGCCGGCCATCGCCAGCGGCCGACGCGGGTGGTGCGTGAGGACGAACACCGGGCAGCGGTACGGCGGGGTGTCGCCCCACCACCCCGTCCACGACTCGTCCGGCCACGGGCCGCGGATCGGGCCGAACATGTTCCGCCCCAGCACCCACGCCCCGACGTTCTCGAACCCGCGGGCGGCGAACCGGTCGTCCGCGCCGGTGTCCCCGCCGTCCTGGCCGAACATCCGCCGGAACGTGCGGGTGGTGAACGCCCACCGGTGCAGCGCCTTGCCGCCCACCCCGAGCGGGTCCTCCGGGCTCTGGTCCGGCCCCGCCCCGAACCCGTCCACGGAGACGGAGAAGCTCTCGACGCGAACGCGCGGCATGCGATCGACCCTCGATCCGGGCAAAAAGGTTGGGGGTGGGTAGTTGGCCGCCCCGCCGGTTTGGCGGGTGTGGAGGGTAGCGGCGGCTCCGCCGGGTGTCAAACGCCGTTGAGCGCCGGCCACAGAACGGTCCGCGTCACGGCCCGGCCCGACCTCCTGTCCGCGGCCGGCCCGAAGCCCATCGCCGAGATCCCGGCCGACAAGCCGATCCGCGTCGGCATCCTCGTGTTCCCCAGGATGGACCAGATCGACCTGACCGGCCCGTTCGCTGTCCTCTCGCGGCCCCCGAACGCGACCGTCAAGCTGCTGTGGAAGATGACCGACCCGATCCGCGACTATCGCGGGTTGGGGTTGATCCCCGACGCGAAGCTGGCCGACGCCGGCGAGATCGACCTGCTGGTGTCCCCGGCGGGCCGGGGCAGGAGGACCTGATGGAGGACGAGGCCGTCCTGTCGTTCGTCGCCAGACGTGCGGAGGTCGCGGCGTGCGTGTTCTCGGTCTGCACCGGGGCACTCGTCTGCGGCGCGGGGCTGCTCAAGGGGAAGAAGGCGACCACGCACTGGGCGCCGGTGCAGCTCCTGAAATACTTTGGCGCCACGTTTGTGGGCGGCGGCGAAGGCGATCCAGCTCGACATCCAGTACGCGCCCGAGCCGCCGTTCGACTGCGGGCACCCCGCCAAAGCGCCGAAGGAGATCGTCGCCCCGCAGCGGGCGGCCTTCCGCCCGCTCACCGAGAAGCGGTTGGCGACCGCGAAGAAGGTGGCCGCCAAACTCGGCGTGGAGGTCCAGGACTGATCGGAGGCGAGCGACGCGGCGTGACGGCGCGGAGCGAACCCGCCGTCCCTGTCCCGGTCGTCCTTCCTGTCGCACCCGCCCCCCCGCCACTTCGGGGCCTCCCGCCACACCTGGCGCGTTCGCGCAGCCACCTCCCGACGCCTGCGACGGATAGGCATTGACCTAACCGAACGGGGCGGTACACTTAGCCTCATGCCTAAGCGTCAGTCCCGGCTCACGCGCGTGTTCCAGGCGCTCGCCGACCCCACTCGGCTGGCCGTGGTGGAGCGTTTGTGTCAGGGGCCGGCCCCGACGAGCGAGCTCGCCGCGCCGTTCAAGATGGCCATGCCGTCGTTCCTGCAGCACCTCGACGTGCTGGCGGACTGCGGGCTGGTTCGCTCGAAGAAGACGGGCCGGGTGCGCACCTACGAAATCGCCCCCGGGGCGCTGAAGCCGGTCGAGGACTGGCTCGCGGCGCAGCGGAAGCGGTGGGAGCAGCGGCTCGACCAGTTGGACTCTTTCCTCAACGAACTGAAGGGGCAGCCGGAATGAACCCGAAGACGGACCTCGTGCTGGAGCGCGTCGTCGACGTGAGGCCGGAGCTGGTGTGGAAGGCGTGGACCACGCCCGAGTACCTGAAGAAGTGGTTCACCCCGGCCCCGTGGAAGACGGTCCACGCCGAGATCGACCTGCGCCCCGGCGGCAAGTTCCACACGGTCATGGAGTCGCCCGAGGGGCAGCGGATGCCCCCGAACACCGGGTGCCTCCTCGAAGTCGTGCCGAACCGGAAGCTCGTGTGGACGGGCGCCTTGCTCCCCGACTACCGGCCCGCGGACCTGGGCGCCGACGTGCCGTTCGTGTTCACGGCGGTCATCGCGATGGAGCCGCACGGGACCGGTACGAAGTACACGGCCACGGTCATGCACAGCAACGAGGCCGGGAAGACGAAGCACGAGGCGATGGGCTTCTATCACGGCTGGGGCGCGGCCCTTGACCAGCTCGTCGCGCTGGCGAAGACGATGTAAGCTCTCAACTCGCCGGTTGGCATCTCCGTCAGGGCGCGCCGCTCCTCTCGGACCTGCCGCGCCACTCGGGCGTGGGAGCCGGACCGCGAGGACGCCCGCCGCGTGTTCCACGAGGTGTGCCGGATGACCCGCACGGAACGTGGCATCACCCCACGTTCGGCGGCGCCCCTAACCCTAGAAGTACCGGCGGCGGGTAACTTTTACATAACCTGCCGCCGGTGTCCCGCTCTTGCCCATTCCGCACTTCGCGCCCGCGTAAGCAGTTGCGACAACCGCCCTCGCGGTTCTTCTGACTGGCATGCTTGGTGCTTAACCCTTCGGCATCGAGACCTTCCCCCGGTCTCACAAGACACGGCCCTCCCCCAAGGCCGAACCCTTTCCCCCGACCTGTCCCCCCGACCCATCAAAAGGGCCAGCACCTTCCCCCGGGTGCTGGCCTCTTTTCATTTCATTTCTTCTCCAGACCCTTGAGCACGCCGCGGAGCTTCTCGTTGAACTCCTTCGGCTTCTCGAGCATCGGGTAGTGCCCGACCTCCGGGATGGTGACCGCGTCGAAGTCCGCGTACTTCTTGTTCGTCTCGATGGCGGTCGGCGTGTAGAACGGGAACCCGCCCGACGAGTTGATGCACCGCACCGGCGCCCCGGCCTCCTTGAACGCCCTCTTCAGGTCGAGGGCGAACAGGTCCTTGATCAGCGCGATCTGGACCGCCGGGTCGCGGCCCGCCGCCTTCTCCCCGATCCACTCCTTCAGCTTCGGATCGGCCTTCTCGGGGAGCAGCCCGGCGGCCATCCCGCCCACGGTCCCCTTGAAGTCCTTCTCCAGGCCGGCGAACAGGCCCTTGACCACGTCGTCGGGCCGCTTGAACTCGGCGTCCTGCAGGGTGTCCACGCCCACAACGGCGACGACGGTCCCCGGCATCCTCTTGGCGGCCAGGAGCGCGACCGACCCGCCCATCGAGTGGCCGATCAGGACCACCCGCTTGAGCTTCAGGTCCTTGACCACCGCCTCGACGTCGCCCGCAAGTGCATCGACCGTCCACGCCTTGCGGTCCTTGCCCGACGCGCCGTGCCCCGCCTGGTCGAGGGTGACGACCGTGTAATCCGTTGCCAACGCGTCTACCTGGTTCTTCCAGTACTCCCGGTCGCCGCCCCAGCCGTGCAGGAACACGAGGGCCGTGTCGCCCTTGCCCCGGACGTCGCAGGCGATGCTCAGCCCGTCGCTGGCCTTCACGTTCTTCTTGGTCGGCTCCTCGCCGATGGCGGCCGATGTCAGGAACCCGCAGGCGGCGAACGCCGCGGTGAGTCTCAGGTTCAACGGGAACTCCTTCGGGCGAGGTGGCTTCGGGCCGAGTGATGGTACCGAGGCAGGCATTTTACGGGGGTGCGGGACCGGGTTCGCAATCAAGCAGCGGCTCTTCGCTGGAATGGCGAACCGGGTCCAGTAGCGAGGTGCTTGGCGAGTCGTTCGTCGTCACTGAGGACGGCGGCACGTACCACCAGCACGCTCTCGGCACCACCGTCGCGGCCACCGCTCGCACGCGCCGCTTGCCACACGTAACTCAACACGTGGATGAAGTCCCCACCGCCACGTACTCCGCGAACCAGCGCTTCTGGATCGACCCGTTGTACGCCTGGCCGTCGCCCACGAGCGCACGACGACTCGCGGCCTCGAAGTTCCTCGCCTTCGCCTCCGCGCCGACCAACCGCCCGAACGCGTCGCTGTCGCGCGCCGTCGCCACGCACGTT
>DASWYH010000818.1:0-1973 GCA_036405095.1 Gemmata sp.
CAGCGTCACTTGAAGTTCTTCAGCCACTCGTCGAACTCTTTCTTGTGCTTCTCGACGGTCTTCGCCGGCCCCAGGAGGGTGAGCGAGTACACCGCCTCCTTGCCGTCGAAGATGACGTAAATCTGGCGGTAGTTTTCGACCCTGGTGATCTTCGCGTTCGGGTCGAACGGCGGGAACTTCTTGAGCAGCGTCCCGGTGATGTCCTGGTACGTCGCCTCGGTCTTGCCGATCTTGATCTTCGACACCTTCGGCTTCGCGTCCTTCGCGAGTTCGAACTTCTTCACCTGGCGCTCGAGGTTGGCGTCCACGCTGCCGCCGCCGGGGGACGCGAACAGGGCCAGTTCGGCGTCCTCGGGGTCGCCCTTCTCTTTCGCCAGCTTGAACTGCGCCATCCGCATCTTGTTCGAGGGGGTCTCTTCCTTCCACCCGGCCGGGGTCGTGGACTTCACCCCGCCCCATTCGACCGCCACTCCTTTGTCTTCGGCGAGCGCGCCCGCCGTGACGAGCGCAACCACCGCGGAAGCGAACAGCATACGCATTGAATGAACCCCTTGAGCACAGGGTCGGGCGAACCGGTATCCGACACCGGGGCCATTCTACACACGAAGTGAAACGGGGCACGGTTCAATCCGCGGCCGGCGGAATCGGTTGCGCGCTCGCGGGGGTCGTGAACGCGGCCGGCACAACCTGGGGGTCGAAGGGCGCACCCGGGGTTTCCGTTGGGCGGCTGTCGAGCAGCGGTTCGGTGTCCGTCACATCGACCACGTTCGCGAGCACGACGGGTTCCGCGGGGGCTTCGGCCACGGGCGCTTCGGGCGCGGGGGCCGGTTCCGGTTTCGCGAAGAACGCGAAGTACACCGCTGCGTACCCGAGCAAGGCGCCGGCGGCGCTGACGAGGGCCACTTTCCGCATGGTTTCTCTCCTCCGTGCGAGAAAGCGGGGCGAATAGCGACGCGCGCGAACCCGGGCAAGGTCAACCCGAAACGGGCCGCCGCTCGGCGATGCGCAATCGGGTCAGCCACGCGCGCAGGAACGCCGCGCGTGCGCGCGCGGCCTCCTCGGCTTCGCTCAGCGATACCGGAACGAACCTCACCCGCGCCCCCGGCCGGAGCTGTGCGAGCCGGTCGAGATCGGCGCGGATCACATGCGCGATTTTGGGGTACCCGCCGATCGTTTGTCCATCGACACCGAGAACGATGGGCAAGCCGTCGTTGGTGACCTGCACGGCCCCGGGTGCGACCGCTTCCGAAACCAGTTCGCCCGCCCGCCGCGAAAGGGGCGCGCCCCGGAGCCGCGTGCCCATGCGGTTGCTCGCGGGCAGCACGTCGTAAGGCTGGGTGAAAAAGAGGTCGTCGGTGAACCAGTCGCGCTGCGGCCCGTCGAGAACGCGGAGACCTACCCCCCCGTCCCCCCTCCCTGAAGGGAAGGGGGAGCCCGAGCCCACACGAGCCGCAAACGCAAACTCAATTGCAGGCCCGTTCTCCGACTCCCCCTTCCCTTCAGGGAGGGGGGACGGGGGGGTAGGTCGCGCTTCACAGAACGGAAGCGCCCGCGGTTCCGTGCGGCTCACCGCGCACCGGAGCTCGCCCCCGGCCCGGAGCGGTTCGAGCGCCGATCGGCTGCCCAGCACCGCCGGCGCCTCGAACCCGCCGGCGGCACACACATACGCCCGCACACCGGTCGCGGTGCCGCCGACGCGGAGCGTGTCCCCGGGGTGGAGTTGAAAGGTCGTTCCCGGCGCGAGCGGGTTCCCGTTGACGGCGCTCTGAAACGGTGCCCCGAAGATCACACACGCGATCGGGTGCCGGGCTTCGAGCTCGGGACCGACGAACGCGACTTCCAGCGCCACCGCGTCCGGCGGGTTGCCCACGAGGGCGTTCCCGAGGCTGAGCGCCGCGCGGTCGGCCGCGCCGCCCACGGGGACGCCCAGCGCCCGGCTCCGCTCGCGACCGAAATCGACGAGCAGCGACTGC
>DASWYH010000819.1:0-4766 GCA_036405095.1 Gemmata sp.
GATCGGGTGCGGGGCCACGCCGGTGAGGAAGGTTTTTTCGGCTTTCGACATCAGCGCGGCGGAGTAGGTCACATTCGGGTTCGGCGGGAGGTAGAACAGCGTGGAGAGCGGTTCCGCTTGGCCCTTGATGCGCGCCGCGAACGTGAAATCGCCGACCAGCCCGTTCATCAGGAGCATCGTGGCCTTCAAGCCGTCGGCGTACTCGAACCGGTAGGCGACCGGCGATTTGACCCACTCGCGCATCTGTTTCGGGGTCGGGAACCGGTGACTGTAGCTCGGCGCTTGGGCCAGAGTTTGGCTGCGGCACAGGCACGCATCGAACAGTTTGGCATCCCACCCGCCCGCTTTCCAGGTCCCGGCGGCGAGCGCCTTCCAGACCGCGTCCCCGCGCAGCGCCTGAAGCGCAACGACCCCGGTTTCGCCACCCTTGCGCCGCTCGGCCATGCACTGGATCACTTCGAGCGCGTGAAAATCATAGCTGTCCACACCGCCCATCGCGACGCACATCACCTCTTCGAGTTCGGCCCCGAACGGGACATCGACCGCGGGCATGCGCCAGGTCGCCGGGAGCGACGACCCCGCACAGAACGGGATCTTCATCTCGCGGGCGGTATCAACCATCTCTTTCGCCCACGCCCATTTCCACGAGAGGTGCTTGTCGTTGAAGATCGGGCACACGCGGCCGTCTTTCTTGAACACCTCGGCGACCTGTTTGAAGAACTCGTACCGCGGGTACTTCCGCTGGCCGAACTCGTTGTCGGGGTAGTCGCCGTGCTCGCCGATGATGAGGACCGCGTCCACGGCGAGTTGATCGGTTCCGCACCGGAGCGCGTCCGCAATGGATTTGTAGATGGTGAACCCGGACTCCTTGGCCCGGGCGCGGCTGAGGTCGGTCTTCGGGAACTGATCGACGTAGGCCGAAACGACATCGATCGGCGGCTTGTGCCACTTCCCCTTGATCGGGTAGCCGGCGAGGAACCGTTCGGCCATGTGCCAGGCGTGCGAGTGGTAGCGCCACTCGGTGGTGACCACGGCGAGCTTTTTCTTTGCGGGTTCGGCCGCGGACAGGTGCGGAGCGAGCACCGCCGCGCCGGCGGTGCCGAGGAACGTTCGTCGCGTGAGCATGGGGAGCCTTTTGAAGGAGGGCGCTGAGACTCTACCCGATGCCGGCGGCCAACGGTAGCTTCAACCGCCCCGCCAAACGCGATTCGTGCGCCGCGGACTTGTACCCGATGGCGCACCCGTCATGCTGACAGCGGTTCAAGAGGGGAGATCGATGACCGAAGCGGAATGGCTCGTCAGCGGTGACACTGAGGCGATGCTCACCCTGGCGCATTGCAATGACACAAGAAAGCGCCGATTGTGTGGGTGCGCCTGCGCTCGCGGTGTGCTGCATTTTCTGAACGGCGGCCCATTTGAAGATGCGTTGCTTGCGTGCGAGTCGTTTGCTGATGGTGCGATACCGCGGGAACAGTTGATCAAGCTGCACACTGCCGTGGCTGTGGCGAAAGACCAGCTTCCGAAAAATTCGGAGAGCGAAGAGGCCGCCTGGGCTGTGTATTGGGCAAGCGATTACCACCGATTTACTCAACTCCATCGAACGGTGTCACGTGCGCAGTTTGCCTACCGCGCACGTCGTTTGGAGAAAGTTGAAATGACTCGGCAGGCCGCTCTGGTCCGCGACATCTTCGGCAATCCTTTCCGCCCGGTTACCTTCGAGCCGGTGTGGCGCACCGACACTGCGGTTGCGCTCGCGAAGCAGATGTACGACTCGCGCGACTTCTCCCCCATGCCGATTCTCGCTGATGCACTTCAAGACGCGGGTTGCGACAGCACCGATATCCTCGACCACTGTCGGGGCGACGGGCCGCACGTCCGGGGGTGCTGGGTGGTCGATCTGGTGTTAGGTAAAGAGTAGTCGCCCTGGGCGATTGACGGGAGCTGCTGAACGAACCCGGCGGCGCCCATACAACACCGTTCCGCACAAACTTGGAGGGTGGCGATCGGATGACACACGCGACGCGAGCGGCCAACCACCTGCCGACCCCGCTGATCGAACCGCTCACGCGGCCCCTCACCCGGTTCCTTCACATCGAATCCGCGAGCGGCGTCGTGCTGCTGGTTTGCGCCGCGCTCGCGCTGGCGCTGGCGAACACCGCCGCCGCGCCCGCGTACCACGCCTTCTGGCACACACCGGTTCACCTCGAAATCGGGCCGTGGAAGCTCGGCGGGGAGCTCGGCCACTTCGTCGTCAACGATGTCCTCATGACGGTGTTCTTCTTCGTCGTCGGCCTGGAGATCAAGCGCGAACTGGTCGCCGGCGAACTGCGCGACCCGCGGAAGGCCGCGCTCCCGATCGCCGCGGCGCTCGGCGGGATGCTCGTGCCCGCCGGGCTCTACATGGCGCTCCAGGCGAAGCAGTTCGGCGAGCAACCGTTCCGCGGGTGGGGTGTGCCGATGGCGACCGACATCGCGTTCGTCGTCGGCGTAATGGCCGTGCTCGGCAAGCGCATCCCGATCGGTCTGAAGGTCCTGCTGTTGTCGCTCGCCATCGCCGACGACATCGGCGCGGTCGTGGTGATCGCCGCGTTCTACAGCACGGGGCTGGACGGGTTCATGCTGATGGTTGCGGCCGGCGGGTTCGCGGTGGTGCGGGGGCTCAACAAGCTCGGCGTGCGCGCGGTGCCGGTGTACGCGCTCGTCGGCGCCGGGATCTGGCTGGCGGTCTTCAAGTCCGGGGTTCACCCGACGGTCGCGGGAGTGCTGCTCGGGTTGCTCACCCCGTCGGCGCTGTGGGTCGGGCGCGACGCGCTGCGCCTCGCCATGACGGACGTCGTGGCGCGGATCGTGGACGCCGACGACGACCCCGACGCGGGGGAGTTGCAGGTGATGGCCTTCGCGGCGAAAGAGAGCGTGTCGCCGCTCGAACGGCTCGAGCGCCAGTTGCACCCGTGGGTGGGGTTCGTCATCATGCCCCTGTTCGCGCTGGCGAACGCGGGCGTTCCCATCGAGCTGAAGGCGATCACGGCGCCGGTGGCGGTCGCGGTGACGGTGGGGTTGTTCTTGGGGAAGCCTCTGGGTGTGGTCCTGCTTAGCTTCTTGGCGGTGCGCCTCGGTATCGCGGAGCTGCCGCGCGGCGTGAGCTGGCCGGTGGTGCTCGGTGCGGGGTTCCTTGCGGGCATCGGGTTCACGATGTCGCTGTTCGTCGCGGGGCTGGCGTTCGAGGGGGAACCGCACCTCCTCACCGATGCGAAAATCGGTGTGCTGTCCGGTTCGGTGCTGAGCGCGGTCGTGGGAGCCGGTCTGTTGCTGGCCACACTCCGAAAGCCGCGTTGACGACCGGCGGCGCCAGCAACCAACGAGCGACTCGGGCGAAGCCGAACTGCCACGAACGCCCCAACCGGTGAGCCCCTACCAGTGCGTCGGGAGCTTCTCGCTGCGGAGCCACGCGGTGTACCACAGGTCGAGCGTGAGCTGGGCGCCGGCGCGCACGCGGCTCAGGATGAAGGCCCGGCTCTCCGCAGTCGGCTTCGTGAACGCGCCGGCGGCGTCGAACTCGTAGCACTTCTCGATGTGCGTGTGGGACTCGGCGATGAACTTCGTCACGTGTTCCCACACGTTGTCGATCTTCTTGGCCTCCAGCCCGCGGCACACTTCCTCTGGCGAGATCTTGTTCTTCTCGGGGAACCCATCGATCTTGGAGTGAATGCCTTTCTGCTTCACCGAGCCGTCGGGCTGGTGGCGCCCGTCGAAGTCGCGGGTGGTGTGGAGCGGCATCGCGGCGTCGCCCGTGTAGTGCGCGAGCGTCCCGCCGTACACCAAGCACTTCATGGGGACCGACTCGCTCTTGGGCGCCTTGCGGTAATCGTAAAAGCCCACCACGAGCTTCTCGTAGTTCTCCAGGATCGCGTAGGGCAGCGTCCCGACCTTGTTCGGGTCCTTTTTCAGTTCGGTGTAGACGAGCTTCAGCCCGTCGTAGCGGTGCGTGCCGGGCAGCTTCTTGCCGTCGAGGTCTTCGACATCGAGGAAGTGGTTGCCCTCTTCCTCGCGCCGCAGAAAGGTCATTTCGCGGTTCTTCCAGCGGTCGGGGTCAACGGCGAAGTGCGCGAGGTGCTTGCCCCCGTTACGGTAGAACTCCGGCACGTCGTCCGGGAGCCGGGCCGCGGCGGCCTCGGCTACGGTCTCGTGCCCGCCGCTCCACCAGCCCGATGCGAAGCCCCCGAGCAGCCCCGCGCCCGCGAGCGCTGCGAACAACAGGCCCCGTGTGCGCCACTTCATCGAATCTCTCCCGAATCAGACAGGTTTGCGCTCCCGCGCCGGTGCTTCCGTAACCCGGTTATATCCCCGAGTTTGCCGGCGCGGATGTGATTTCCGGATGAAGCTGTTCAACCGGCTCACCCGGATCGGCCGATTGTAAGAGATGCCCGGTGTGCGGCGAACGGAATGCGTCAGGAGGCCGGACATGGCCCGTGCGGTGTGGGTAGTGCTGACGTTGGTGGCCGCCGGGACCGCGAGCCCGGCCGGCGCGCAGCCGCTCGGCCCGCTCGAACCGACCGGCGGCCCGCCCAACTCCTTCGGTTCGACCCCGGTCGAGCCCCGGGCCGGCGCGGAGCGCCCGGTGCCGGTGTTCGGAGCGCCGGTCGCGGTTCGGGGGAGCCCGCCGGAGACGCCCCTCACCCCCGCGGGGTACGTGGACGCGCCCGTGAATCCGAAACCGCGGCGCGGGGCCGCGTTCGGTGCCCCCACAACGGCCGCGTCGTTCGGAA
>DASWYH010000820.1:0-9044 GCA_036405095.1 Gemmata sp.
CGCGCGGGCCGGCTCAGAGGCGAACGCGAGAGCAGCGAGGACTAGCCCACTCGCGGCTCCGAACCGGCGGATTGGTGCCCACGCGGTCATTGCGAAATCTCCGAAGTCCCATAATCCGGTGACTCAAGGGGCCACATTCGGGGAGAGAGGCGAATGACCACCTGAGAGAAGATATTAGCCACTCGAACCGGGCGCCGTCAAAGAAAAGTTCCGGCCCGTTACACCCCGGTGACCGATTCGCCCGCTTTTCGGCGGCCGTTGCGCACCTCATCCGAGCCTCACTTGTCCGGTTCCTTGTTCGCTGTTACCACAACCCAAGAAGCTTCTGCTCGCGGGGAGAGGGAATGTCCGATCCGGTTCGTGAGAGCGTCGTTACAGGTGCCGGCACGGTCGTCATCAAAGTTGGCACGAACGTCCTGGCGGATGCGAAGGGGGCGCTCGACCGGCACCGCATCGGTTCGCTCGCCGACCAGCTGCACCGCATCCGCGCGAGCGGAAGAAAGGTGGTCCTGGTGACCTCGGGTGCGATCGGGGCCGGGGTCGGTAAACTCGGCCTCGGGAGGCGCCCCACGGACCTTTCGCACCTTCAGGCGTGTGCGGCCGTGGGACAGTCCGCCCTGATGCAACTGTACCAGGAAAGTTTGTCGCGCTACGGCGTTCATACGGCGCAAATATTGCTCACCGCGGGCGACTTCGAGAACCGCGCCCGGTATCTCAACGCACGCAACACCATCAGCACACTGTTCGAGTACGGGGCGCTGCCGATCATCAACGAGAACGACACCGTTTCCGTCGCCGAGATCAAGTTCGGCGACAACGACCATCTGGCCGCGATGGTGACCAATTTGCTCCGCGCGCCGCTTCTGGTTCTGCTCACCAACGTGGACGGGCTCTATTCCGACGACCCGCGCAGCAACCCGGATGCGAAACTTCTTGTAACTGTCCCCAATATCGATCAGCGGGTGACCGGACTTGCGGCGGCGACCAGGAGCGCCCTGGGGACGGGCGGGATGGAGAGCAAACTCCGTGCGGCGCGCTTGGTGACAGTCGCCGGGGAGGCCGTCATCATGGCGAACGGCTCGCTCGATGGCATTCTGGACCGGGTGTTCGGGGCCGAACCCGTTGGGACGCTGTTCCTGCCGCACGGGGAAGGGGTTTCGTCGCGGAAGCGGTGGTTCGGGCTCACCGTGCGCCCGAAGGGCACGCTCCGGCTCGATGCCGGGGCGCGGCAGGCGGTTTTGGAAGGGAAAAGCCTCCTGCCGGTGGGCGTGACCGCGGTCGATGGCGAGTTCCGAAAGGGTGATGTCATCTCGATTTGCGACGCGGAAGGCGCCGAAGTCGCGCGCGGCCTGACCAACTACGCTTCCGGTGCCGCGGAGCGCATTCGTGGGCTGCAAACGGACCGGATCGCGGCGGTTCTGGGGAGCGTGCCGTACCCGGAACTGGTGCATCGCGACAATCTCGTGCGGACCAGTTAGAATGCCGAGATAACGTCGTCTTAATGGTGCAGACGGCAGTGAACTCTCGTGCTGAAACTGACGATGCCGCAAGGCGAAGCGAATCCCCCGGACCCCCGCGGCTCCGCCCGGCGGTCGGAGTTTGAGGCGCTTCACCAGCAGCACAGCCGGGAGGTGTGGGCGCTCGCGTACGCCCGCTGGATGGACTCCGACCTCGCGCTGGACGTCACCCAGGAAGCGTTCCTGCGGCTGTGGAAGCAGTGGGAAGCGGGCGGCGAGGACATCCAGAACCCGCGGGCGTGGCTGCTGCGGGTCGCGAGAAATTTAGCGGAAGATTATGCAAAAAGCGCGTTCCGGCGGAACGGAACCCAGCCGCCCGAGTTACTGAACGGTGTGCGGTCCTCGCAACCGCTCCCGGCCGACGAGTTGGAGCGACAAGAGCAGTTCGCCCAGTTGCGGGCCGTCCTGGACGAACTCGCCCCGGCGGACCGCGAGATACTCACCCTGCGCTACGCCCTCGATTACGACGCCAACACGATCGCCGAGCAACTGAGTATCGCGGTGACCGCGGTCCACATGCGGCTGAGCCGCGCGCGCCAGCGGCTCGCCGAACGGTTAACGATCTACGGAGACTTCGCCCCCGGCGAACCCACGGGCGAGACGAAACCATGAACACGAACGCTCTCCAGACCCCGCCCGACGAACTCGACAAGTTGCTCTCGGGTTTCTTCAAAGCGCAGCTCAAAAATCCGTGGCCGAAGGCGCCGAGCGTTGCCCCGGTGACGCCCGTTGTGGAACCCTCAACCCTCGCGACCGCCCGCGCCGCGGACGCCCCCCGCAGCGTACCCGTGTCGGTGCGGGATGGCACCGCCCGCGCCCGGTTCACGCTCGCGGCTTCTGTGGCGCTGCTGCTCGGCACGGGTTGGTTCCTGGCGGACGGTTTCCACCCCGGCGCCCGGTCCGGCCACGAAGCCGCTCCCGGCAAACGGGGCGGTCTGTTCCTCCCCGCCTCGGGCGCGGACGGGAGCGAGCACCTCCCGTTGAAGAAGCTCGGTGAAGACAAGGCGAAGGGCAGCGGCGGCATCAAGGTCGAGATCGGCGGTATCGAGTAACGACAAATTCGGTCCGACGCGATTCGGCTCGCTCCCGCGCGCGTCCCGGGGGCGCGAGTCGTGTTGCTTTCTGGGTCCTGAGCGGCTCGTTTGTCCCCCGGTGCCGCGCGTCGAACCCCAACCCCGTGGGGGCCGCCGCGGCTTATCTGTGAGAATTGTCGCAAATCGGCTTGACAACTTCTCTCCCGAACTTCACAATCCACTTCTGTTCGTTGAAATCCGACATCAAGAGCCTGCCGAAACTCTCCGCTGGTTTAGCCTCTTTTTATTTGTTTGAGCTTTCTTCCTCCATCCGGAACTGCCCATGCGCCTTTCATCCTTCTGCCGCCCGCGACGCGGGTTCACGCTGATTGAGTTGCTGGTGGTCATCGCCATCATCGCGATCCTCATCGGGTTGCTCCTGCCGGCGGTACAAAAGGTGCGCGAGGCCGCCGCCCGCATGTCGTGCAGCAACAACCTCAAGCAGCTCGGGCTGGCGATGCACAGCCACCACGACGCCCGCGGCGGGTTCCCCAAGTTGCGCGAGAGCAACGGCGGGACGCGGGACACGAACCCCCAGGGCAACGAGGGGCGCAACACCGGGCTCATGCACCTGATGCCCTACATCGAGCAGCAGGGCGTGTACGACATCCTGACACAACCCAACTCCGGGATGTCGCCGCCGTGCCTCCCGTTCGGCCCCATCCGGTCCACGACCTACACGCCGTACACGACGAAGTTCTCCGTGTTCACGTGCCCGTCGAACCCCCAGGCGGCGCAGATCTGGGGCCTGAGTTGGGGGCCGCGGAGCTACGCCTGTTCGGTCGGCGACAGCATTGCCAACAACGACAGCCTTCAGAGCTCGCGGGGCGTGTTCGGGCTGGCCGCGACCCGCTTCGCCGACATCACCGACGGCACCTCGAACACGCTCATGTTCGCCGAGCGCGCGTTCGGGTCGTCCTCGAACCGGAGCACGAAGGGGTACTTCGCCAACAATGTCACCGGCCTCAACACGTCGCCCGTTACCTGCCTGAGCAAAGCGAACGGCGGAACGTACATCACGGGGCAGTCGGTGATGACCGATCGCGCGGTCGGGGTTCAGTGGTTCGATGGCTACCCGGCGTTCACCGGTGTGGCTACCGTGCTGCCGCCGAACAGCCCTTCGTGTGCGGTTGACAACTGGGGCGACTCCTGGGGCGTGTTCAGCGCGAGTAGCTTCCACTCGGGTGGGGTGAACGTGGCGCTGAGCGACGGGTCGATCCGCTTCGTGACCGATTCTGTCGATTGTGGGAACACGTCGCTGGCCGAGGTCACGGGCGGCGCGAGCCCCTACGGTGTGTGGGGCGCTGCCGGAACCAAGAGCGGGGGCGAGGTCGTTTCGCTCCCGTGATCCGTTTCGGCCGGTGTTCGGGGCCCCCACATTCCTCCGAAGGGTCGATCCATGTTGATGCGGTTCGGTCGGGTCCGCGCGGCGCTCGGCGGGCTCGGTTGGTTCGTTCTGGTTGCGTGTGCCGGGTGCGGCGGGAAGCTCACCCCGGTCCCGGTCTCCGGGACGGTGACCTACAAGGGGAAGCCGGTTGCCGGCGCGACCGTCACGTTCGTCCGCGGCACCGGCGCGTTGACCAACGGCGAGTTGGCGCTGGGAACCACGGACGCAAACGGGCGGTTCGAACTGACCTCGCACTTCGGACCGGACACCAGCGGCGCCGGTGCCGTCGCGGGGGAGTACAAGGTCACCATCTCAAAACTGGTTCCGCCGAACGGGATGTCCGCGGCACAATACCAGGCGCTAACCGATGCGGCGGCGAAGGCCGGGGAGAGCGGCACACCGCTCCCTTTGGACAAGCGCCCGCCCCCGCTCGTCGAATCGCTCCCGGCCAAGTACTCATCACAATCCGGGACGCAGTTGACCGCCAAAGTCGAAAAGGGCACGGGCGAGATCAACTTCCCCCTGGACTGATCCGCCACGGGCCCGGGGCCAAATGGAAGCGGCCCCGATCGCCACTCAGTTCCGGTCGCTCCCGGTCTGCCCTCCCACACCGGCGCCCGCGATGCGGTACAATACCTCTGCTCACTTGCGGAGGGCCGGTCATGTATCGCTATTCGCTTGCGCTAATCACCACAATCGGGTTCGTCGCAAACATTGAGGCGCAGCCGAGAACGCTCCCCCTGTCGCCGGGCGTCCGACCGGCCAGTCCGATCGGCCCCGGGACGCAGTTCTTGCCCCAACCGGTGCCTCAAGTTCACTCCGGATTCGGTAGCCTGGGCCGAACGCACGCGGCCCGCGGGATCGGATTCTCGCGCTCGGCGTATTACGGTTACGGGTTCGGCTACGGTTTGGGATACGGGTACGGCTACGGGTTTGGTTATCCCGGCCCATACGACGGTTACGGCTATGTGCCGCCTGTAATTCTGAGCCCTCCGCGGGTGCGGCCCGCCCCGACCGTGGTTCTGGCGAACGAGTTCCCGGCGACCCTCACCGTGCAGTTCCCGGCTGCGGCCGATGTGTGGCTCAACGGTGTGGCGGTGCCGGGTGCGGCCGCTGAGGAGCGCGTGCTGACCTCCCGCGTCCTGAAACCGGGCGAGCAGTTCGCCTTCGGCGTGAAGGGGCGCTGGACCATAGACGGGAAGACCTTCGAGAGCACCCGTAACGTAACGCTCGGGGCCGGCGACCGGAGCCGGTTGCTTATTGTCTCCGGAACCGAAGTGAAATAGGCCCCATCGGGCCTCGGTCCGGTGCCTGAATGGGCCAGAGCGGCGTACACTGAGAATATGCCAATACTCTTGGTGTTCGCTCTTATCGCTGCGTGCCTGCCCGTTGAGTGGCCGCCGCCGCCCTTCGGCCCCGAGCGCGAAACCGCCCTCGGGCTCACCGGCGGGGCGGTCGCCCTCGTTCTGGGGCTGGCGCTCGCGCTCCGCACCTGGGTGATCCGCACCGTCCGCAGCGATCCCTTTCGGCGCTACGAAGTGGCGCGCACGTACAACCGGTGCCGCCGGGCGCTGTTCTATGTGAATCTCGGGACGGCGGCCGCGTGCGTCCTCGCCTTCGGCTGGGGGTGGTTCGCTCAATGGGAGCTGCTCGTGTTCTGGAAGGGCGAGGCCCGACTCGCCCCGTTCGGTGAACTCGCCGTGCCGCTCCCGTACTTCGTCGTCCTCGTCGGGTGCTGGCTCCTCTTCTACGACGCTGAGAGGGCGCTTCACCGGGTGCTGCACCTCGGTGACCAGCCGTTCTGGCCCCGCTCCGCGTACCTGCTACACAACCTGCGGCAGTTCGCGCTGATGGTGCTGTTGCCGGTCATGATGTGGGTGACCCAGCAGGCCCTCAACCGGTACGCCCCGGAGACCACGCGAACGGTCGTTTACCGTGTGGGGTCGCTGGCAATCGTCCCGGGACTGATCCTGCTCATGCCCCTTGTCATGAAGCCGCTGTTGGGGCTCCGGTCGCTGCCCCCGGGGCCGGTGCGGGACCGGTTCGAGGCGCTGGCGGAGCGGCTCGAATTCCGCTGCACCGACTTCCTCCTCTGGCACACGCACGGCGCCTCGGCCAACGCCTTTATCACCGGGCTGCTGCCGCGGGTGCGGTACGTCGTGTTCACGGACCGCATTCTGGACGAACTCCCGCCCGACGAACTGGACGCGGTGTTCGGGCACGAGGTGGGGCACGCGCGGCACGGCCACATCTGGCTCTACACCGGGTTTCTGGCGCTGAGCCTGTCGGTACTCGCCGCGCTGGTGCTGTACACGGAAAAGGCCATCGAGGCGGGCACCTCGGGAGAAATGGTGCGCCTGCGCGAGGTGCTGAAGGGTTTCAAAACGTGGGTCGCGCTGCCCCCGGTTGCGCTGGTAACGGGCTACCTGTTCGTGGTGTTCGGGGCGCTGTCGCGGCGGTGCGAGCGGCAGGCGGACCTGTTCGGGTGCAAGGCGATGTCGTGTGCGGACCCGAACTGTAGGGGGCACGACGAGAGGACGGTGTACCCGATCGGGGGCCGGTGCCTGTGCCCGACGGGGATTCACACCTTCGCCCGAGCCCTCGACCGCGTGCGCGAACTGAACGGCCTCGATTCTGAAGAGGGGCAGAGCGGGGCGGGGCGGGCGCTGCGCGCGGTGTGGGGGTGGCTGCGTGCGTGGCAGCACGGGCCGATGGCGCTGCGGATCGCGTACCTGCGCGGGCTGTCCGAGAACCTGGGCGACGAGCCCCGTTTCCAGCGGCGGCTGTTCGCGTTCAAGTGGGCGCTGATGCTCGCGCTGGCGGCGGCGCTGCTGGCGCTGGGGCAAGCGGTCGGGTGGAAGGACCTCCTCGACGCGATGTAGCGGGGCCGACCGATCCGCTGCGCGGATCGTTGGATCGCGGGGTGCTGCTACCCGAACGGTCGAGTGCGTTCGACGGCGCCGGGCCACCGGCCCGGGACCGCGGCGTCATCCGGCACGCACTGATGGGGGCGTGCCCCGATCCGCCCGAGGCGCGCGACCATATTCGGCCGTTGAGGCACGTGGCGGTCCCGCAGGAGCTGAAAAAGCGCCATCACGTCGCGGATCGTTGGGTTGGTGCGTTCGCCCCGAGACGGTACGGGGTGCGTCTGGCGAATGGTGGAGGTGGTCCGAACGAAATTACTGCCTCACGGTCCGAGGCCACCGGTAGTTGGCTCTGGCGCGGAGCGCAAGCCGCGCTTCGATCCGCCGCGGCGCGGTCGGGTGGTGAAGGCGGCGACGAGTGCGAGCGAATGGTCTGTTGTCCCCCCCCCCCAAGTTGCCGACATGCGAACCGTCACTGAGTGGGCGGGCCGAAGTCGCGCGGGCGTTGGCGAGTTCCGGTACACGCCCGCGTATGGCTGTTGGGTGAAGGTGCCCCGAGACGGAAATCGGCATCGTGAGCGTTCAATGCGTGAACGATCTCGGGTCTCTCATTGGACCAGTTCGTTGGTAGTCGTCCGGAGCGGGCGGCAACTATTCGCCCAGGGGCCAGCGAACCTGTGAGTGTAGCCCTGGGGGGCACTCAGGGCGCGATTGATTCTGAATCACCCCACGAACGTTTCGGGGAGCCGGCGCACCGGAGCGGGCGCGGCCCCCACCCCGCGCAGCTTGTTCTTCAGTACCTCCAGCGCCTTGTTCATGGGCTTATCGACGTAGGGCTTGCTCTCGTCCACGATCGGTTTGCCGTCGGCCCCCTTCGGTGTCGGCGCCGGCGGCGGGTTCGGTCCCACCACATCCGGCCGGCCCGCCACCCACTGGAGCTTCATCAGTTCCACCTCGGCGCGGAGCTTGTCCTCTTTCGTCGTGGGCACCTCGATATCGGGCTTCACCCCCCACACGTCCGGGGCGTCCTTCGCGGCCCGGCTGCGGTCGATGTTGGCCCCGCTCGGGCGCCAGTAGGTTTCGGTGGTGAGCTTCACCGCGCTCGGCGGGTTGCCGGGCAACCGCAAGAGCTTCTGCACGCTCCCCTTTCCGTAGGTCCGCTCGCCGATGACGGTCGCCCGCTTGTGGTCCTGAAGGGCCGCGGAGACGATCTCGCTCGCGCTCGCGCTGCCGTCGTTCACCAGAACCACTATCGGCTTCTGCTCCGCGGGCAGGAAGATGGTCCCGTCCTTCTTCGCCTCGAAGGTGCGCTCCTTGCTGCGCCGGTCCCGGGTGGAAACGATCTTGCCTTCGGTGAGGAACAGGTCCGACACCGAAACCGCCTCGCTGAGCAACCCGCCCGGGTTCTCGCGCAGGTCCAGGATCAGCGCCTTCCCGCCCTCGCGCTCGATCTCTTCCACCGCGGCCCGGAGTTCCTTCGTGGTGAGTTCGTTGAACCCGCCGATCCGGATGTACCCGATGCCGTTCGGCTTGTCGGCGAACCATTCCCACTTGGTCGGATCGTCGGCGCGGCGGCGGACCCCCGAAACCGGGTGCTGGGCCACGCTCCCGCGCTTCACCGTTACCGCCTGGTCCGTGGGGTTGCGCCCGGCCCGGCGGATGGTGAGAACCACCGGCGTTCCGGGCTCGCCGAGGATCAACCGCCGGGCGTCCGGGATCGTGATCCCTTCCGTGGACGTGTCGCCGATCTTCACGATGAGGTCGCCGGCGATGATCCCGGCGTCGTAGGCCGGCGTCCCGGGCATCGGGTGGTCCACTTTCAGGAACTTCGTCGCCGGGTCGAGTGCGAGGAGGATGCCGACCCCGCTGAAGCTCCCTTGCGCGTCCGTCTCGAACCGCTTGAGTTGCTCCTCGTTGAGGTACTCGGCGTGCCGGTCGAGCTTCTGCAACCCGCCGTTAATCATGTCCTCGACGAGTTGCTTCCGCTCCTCGTCGGTGAGTTCGCGGTAGAAGCTCGCATCGACCTCGGCGAGCACATCGACGATCCGCCGAACGAGCTGGTAGTCCTTGTCCGGCGGCGGCGCGCTGTAGCTGATCGCCAGCCCCAGTGCGACGACCGCGGGCACCACGATGAGCCAGGCGAGGTTACGAAGCGGCATCTTCTCTCCTTCGGAGCGAGCGCACCGGGTGCCACGGGCCGCGG
>DASWYH010000821.1:0-6123 GCA_036405095.1 Gemmata sp.
TTTCGCCCAGAGCAGGTTGTAGCCGTTCGCGTTTAGCGTTTCCGGGGTGAGCCCGCCGTCCACCGAGTTCGCGAGCGGCCCCTGCTCCAGGTACGGTAGTAGTTTCGTCGTCCAGGGGATCTGGTTCGCGTCGCACCCGTAGGGGAAGGAATTGATGGTGGTGTGGTAGTTGTGCAGCCCGAGCCCCCACTGTTTGAGGTTGTTGCTGCACTTCATACGAGAGGCCGCCGCCCGTACCTTCTGAACCGCGGGGAGCAACAACCCGATCAGGATGGCGATGATCGCGACCACCACCAGCAATTCAATCAATGTGAACGCAGTCCGCTTGGACGGAGTAGGCATGAGACCCTCTCGACAAAAAATAAAGTGCTTACCCGGCGCGTGCCGGCAAAGAGAGGTAGGCGGGGCGCATATGCGCGGCGGGGCCGGATCTATACGCGAAAAACCGAGAACCTTCTCAAAATGTTTTCGGCCGCGCCGCGCATATGAGATTCTGCCCGTCGTCGGTGTCGCAGCCGAAGCAGGGAGCGGTCGCGGTGGGGGCCTTGGCCCGATGTGCCCCGAACCCGGCGAAGGCATCACGGGACCGGGGTGCGTCCGAGCCCGACTTCCCGCCAGAAGTGTTCGGCGGGTAAACGGTTAATGTTTGCGAGTTTGGGGATCGACCTCAGCACCCGTTGGTCGCGCGCGGGCTCGAAATCGCAGCACAGCAGTTCCACGGGGGTTGCGGTCAGCGGTTCCAGGGTGCCCACGGGGCACCCGTTCACGTAGCACAGCCACAGCGGCATCTTGCGGAGCGGCCCCAGCTCTTTCACCTTCGTGTTCTGAACCGTGAGCGTCCGAATCGGCATGTCGGCCAGGTGGGTCAGGTCGTCGATTTCGGTGTGCTCGGCCTGAAACTCGGTCAGCCGCATCCCGCGCAAAGGGGACAGGTCCGAGATGGGATTGTGCCAGCAACAAAGCGACCGAAGTTTCAGCCCTTTGAGGGGCCCCAGGTCCGAAAGCTGGCCCTTTCCGCGCTGGCTCCCGAAGCACCCCAGAACCCGCAACTCGGACAGCCCCCGGACCGGGGAAATGTCACGGATCGAGTCCGTCAGAACGCGGAACTCGGTTACGCTCCCGCCCTGGACCGCCCAGAACTCGCACTTCCCCGGAAAGCCCGGGTTCAGAGCCTTCAACTTGCTCAGCACGGCGTGAACCTGACGATCGGTCGGGAGCCCGGCTACGTACCGGAGCCACGCATCGCTCACCGGCCCGTCCGGGGGGCCGGAGAGCGCGAGCCGCTGGGTCTCCCCGGCGCGGATCGTGAAGTGCGGCGGCTCCACGGCCATTTCGGGATCGTCGGTGACCGCCGTGTAGTGCCCCGGCGGGAGGTTCCCGCGCCACCCGCTTTCCGCCGTCAGGTGCGTCACTTCGCCCGCGTCGTTGCGGACCGCAACGGCCCGCTCGCCCGTGACCTCGACGCGGCCGGTGCGCCCCGAGAACCAGAACGCGACAGCCCCGGCGACCAGGAGCACCGAACCCGCCAGGGCCAGCACCCGCCCCGTTTTGGGGCGCGCGAGCCGGGACTCCAACGAGCGGAGTTCCTTCTCGACCGCTTGCGCGGACCCCGGGCGGTCCGCCGGGCGCGGGGCGAGCAGCGCGCCGACGAGGCGGTGCAGCCGGTGCGCCGCCGGGGAACTGTCGCGGCGCGGGCGCGGGGCACCGGTCGCGTGCCCCTGGGGCGCCGGTCCGGTGAGCAGTTCGGAGAGGATGCGCCCGAGTGCGAACAGGTCCGCCCGGTGATCCACGGGCTCCCCGCGGGCCTGTTCGGGGGCCATATACGCGGGGGTGCCGGCCACCGATCCCGCCCCCTCGGACCCCGTACACGCGAGCCCGAAATCGAGCAACCGGATACGGGTGCGTGCCTCCGGGCCGGCGTCGCCGCGATTCGGGTCGGGGTGGGCTTCCACCCACACGTTGCCGGGCTTGATGTCCCGGTGAACGATGCCGCGCCCGTGGGCGGCGGCCAACCCGCTCGCGATTTCTCGAGCGAACCGGATCACGACGGAGAGGGGCGGAAGTGGGGTCCGGCGGAGCCAGTCGGTGAGGCTGTGCCCCTCAAGGAACTCCATCGCGATGAACGGCACGGAACCGCCGCCCCCGCGCGCGACTTCGCCGACCTGATAAATCACGACAATGTGGTCGTGCTTGAGCGCCGCCGCCATCCGGGCTTCGCCGAGGAAGCGGGCCCGCACCGCGGCGCTCGCCACGAGGTGCGGGCGGAGCACCTTCAGCGCGACCGTGCGGGCCAGTTGCGTGTCTTCGGCGCGGAACACCGCACCCATCCCGCCCATCCCGATCCGCTCCAGAACCCGGTACGGCCCGAGCCGGCCGAGTTCGTCCGGGCTCGCGGGCGGGTCGAGAAGGTCTTCCGGTTCTTCCGCGGCCCAGCGGTCCTCCGGTGCCTCCACCTGGCACAGGTGCTCGATCAGCGCGTGTACGGACGGGGGATCGTCTCCTGCGCCCTCCAGGTCCGGGCCGAGCCCGCGCACGAGGTGGGAGAGCGGCTCGTCGTTGGAAACGGCCGCGAACCGCCGGGCGCAGGTCGCGCACCGCTCGAGGTGGGCCGCGAGCGCTTCGGCTCCGGCCGGGGTGTACCGCCCCCAGGCCCAGGCGCGGATCTCCGAAAGCGTCGGGCAGACGGGCCGTGAGGGCATAAGGGCCTCTGTGGACGCTGGGCAACCAGTCGTCAGGTCGGGTGCCATGGCGCCAGCGAGGCCATCTGGGCTTCTGACTTTACGGCCACCCAAAAAGGTCAATTCACCAACAGGGCCGCGAGTTCTTCTCGGAGCCGGGCAATGACCCGCACCTTGGCCGCGTAAATGGCGCCCGGGGTGGTCCGCAGGTCCCGCGCGACCAGGGGAGCGGGGCGCCCGGTCACGGCGTGGTCCCAGAACGCCCGCCAGGTGTCCTCGTGGAAATCGTGCTTGATCAGTTCCATCACCCGGCGCACGACGTGGAGCCGGAACTCGGTTTCACCGAACCACGAATCGTCCGGGGCGACGAGCTGCTCCAGTCCGGCATCGCCGCCGACCCGCGCGCCGCGGTTCCGGACCGTCTCGCGCCACCGGTTCAGGGCCACGGTCCGCAGCCAGCCGCGGAAGCTCTTTCCGGAATCGTAACGGAACTCCGGCAGCTTTCGGACGAGGAGGGCGAACACGTCCTGGACCAGATCGACCGCGTCGGCGTCCTGGAGCCCGCGCGCCCGGGACCACTGGTACAGCAGCGGGGTGTACGTTTTGACGAATCGTTCCCAGTGACGCTCGCTCGGGCGCAGGTGCAGTTCTCTGAGGAGGCTCGCTGAGGTTGTGTCCATCAGCCACCAAACAAAAATGAACAAGGTGTGCCAGACCGGGGGAACATGATTAAACCACTCGGGGGGCGAATTCACAACCAGAATTCCGGGCCGAACTCACCTGCGGCCGGGGAACGTGGTCCCCGGCATTGTACACGAGTTCGCCGCAACCGCCCTTCGTGCCGCCGCCCGGAGCACCGGCGTCTCGAGTGGTCCGGCGGTCGGAATTCCGCCCGGAAGGAGGCGGGAGCCTTCTCGTCCTTCGCCCCACGGACCACTTTGCGCTACCGGAATCACAATTCGGCGCGCAATTTTGGTTCTCCAACAACGTTCGAGGGGGCCACCGGGTAAAATAAAGCTACCACTGCGCTCCTGTTGTCCGCGGTTGCGGGTTCGGCGGGCGCGATCGCTTCTCTTAGCTGGAAATCACAACGCCCGCGCGCCCCCCTGCCGCTCCCGGAGAACGGGCCGGAGCGAACGTGCGGTGGGCACAGAGCACTTCTGAATCGGGGGGATTGTGTGAGAACTCACGAACCGCATGGGTCTGCCGGCCGGTGCGGCCCCGGCCCGATGAAACCGCGCACAAGGAGTGCGAAAACCACGATAACAAATTGAGGGCAAACGCCGATTGAAGAAACCTGGACCTGTGGCTGGCAGAATGTGCGACCGGCACGCGACTTGCTTACGCCCACACGGGTTACGGTTGGAGCTACGAGATGCCGCGGCTGAAGTCGGTTCCGACCGGAACTCCCAACTGGATCGTGACCGCTGGTCTGAAACGAGTGAGGATTCGCTCGATGGGCAACATTCGCGTACTTCTGGCCGACGACCACGCGATCGTGCGTGAAGGGTTAAAGGCCCTCATCAGCGCGGAACCGGGTATGGAGCTGGTCGGCGAAGCGGGTGACGGCCGGGCCGCGATCGCCCTCACCGCGGAACTGGACCCGGACGTGGTCGTGGTGGACGTGTCAATGCCCGAACTGAACGGGGCCGAGGTGACCGCACAGCTGTGCGCCGCGCACTCGGCTCGGAAGGTGCTCGCACTGACCGTTCACGAGGACCGCGGGTACATGCGGCGGCTGTTGCAGGCCGGGGCCGCCGGATACGTGCTGAAGCGTGCCGCGCCGTCGGAACTGGTCCAGGCCATCCGCGCGGTGGCCGACGGCGGCACGTACCTGGACCCTGCCCTCGCCGACGGGGTGGCGGACGAGTGGTCGCGTGCCGCCCCCGCCCGGGAGGGGGCCGGGGCCGCGGACCTGAGCGACCGGGAAACGGAAGTCGTGCGGCTGATCGCGCTGGGGTACAGCAACAAGGAGATCGCGTCCCGGCTCAAGCTCTCGGTCAAGACTGTAGAGACGTACAAGACGCGGTCGATGGAGAAGCTCGGAGTGCGCACCCGCGTGGAGATCGTCCAGTACGCGGCCAAGCGGGGCTGGCTCAACAGCCCCTGACCCGTTCGTCCGGTTACGCGCGCTTCACCTTCGGGACCAGAACCGCCCCCAGGAGCAGCAGCGTGACGACCGCGCCCAGGTACGGGAGCGTGTGCGACGGTTCCGCCTGGAACAGGACCGACCCGAGGAACGGCCCCAGGATCCGCCCGAGCGACGCGAACGCCTGGTTCACGCCCAGCACCTCGCCCTGGCGGGCGGGGTCCGACCGCTTCGACACGAGGGCCGAAACGGACGGGTTCACGAACGCGAACCCGATCACCGAAACCGAAATCGCGACGTAAAAGCCGATCTTGAGCTGCGCCAGGGAAACCGTCCCGTCCGCCTTCCACGCGTGCGCGGCCAGCGCCACCCCCCCCACGCCCGTTAACCCGGCGACCATCAGCCCCACGCCGGCGCGGAGCAATTTCTCCTCCGGGTGCCTCTTCACCATCGGCCGGTAGGCCCCGCCGGCGAACGTGAGCACCGCCCCCACGGCCGCGAAGACGAGGAAGTTGTCGCGGTCGTCCTTCATCTCGAGCGCCTCTTTCGTGAGGAGCGCGAGCGTCGCCTCGAAGTTCGCGAACGCGAAGATCGCCAGGAAGTAGATCAGCACCAGCGCCCCGACGGTCGGCATCTTCAGCACCTCGACCGTCCGCGCGAGGCTGAAGAACTCCTTGCCGGCCTTGTGTTCCGGGTTCCGCGTTTCCTGGAACGCGGAGACGGCAATCAGGAGCGCGACCAGCGACAACCCGGACGCCAGCGCGCCCACGCCCCACGGCTCCTGCGCGAACAGCGCGAGGCCGAAGAACGCGACGAGCGGCCCGAACGTGAACCCGGCGCCGAACGCGATCCCGATCAGGGCCATCCCCTTCGCGCGCTTCTCGGGGGGGGTACAGTCCGCGATCACCGCCGCCGCGGTGCCCACGCTCGCGCCCGCGATCCCGGCCCCGAGGCGCGACAGGAGCATCAACCCGATGGCGAGTTCCGCCCGGGTCGCATCGAGTGTGACCGCGAACCCGTACAGCGCGTAAAAGGCCACCGACCCGAACAGGCTGAGCAGCAGCACGGGGCGCCGACCGATCCGGTCCGACACGCGCCCCCACATCGGGCTGAACACGAACTGCATCAGCGAGAAGATCGCGAACAGTACCCCGATGACGGCCCCACGGGCCGCCGGCGCGAGCTGGAGGTGGTTCAGGTACGGGTCCACCTGCCGCGGCATGACCGGGAGGACGATACCGAACCCGAGCAGGTCGATGAACACGACCAGCCAGACGATGCCAAGAGCGCCTCTGCTGGCGCGGGCGGCGGCGTTCGGTTCACCAGGGGCAGGAACGGCGGCGGGAGTGTCCTTCA
>DASWYH010000822.1:0-4250 GCA_036405095.1 Gemmata sp.
TCTGCCGCTCAACTTCGAGCAGGTTCGCTTGTTCCTTCGCAACTTTAATCGCGTCCTGGAGCTTCCGCACCCGCGCGAGGATCGCGTTCTTGCGGTCCGCGCCGATGCACCCGCTGTACACGATCTGCGTCCACGTCCCGACCGGAACGTCCTTCGTGAACAGCTCGGTCTGCGCCGGGTGCTCCTTCGTGGCCTCGTACTTCACGATGACCGTCGGCTCCTTGCTGGTGCGGACCGACTCGGTCGCCTTGCTCCGCAGCAGCCCGCTGTTCGGGTCGTGGGTCCACTCCTCCGCTGGGTCCGGGGTGGGCAGTTTCGAGACGAATGTTTCGAGATCGTTCACCTGTTTGTCGAGGAACAGCAGCGTCGTGACCGGCACGTTGGCCAGAATCGCCTTGCCGTCCACGACGATGTCCGCCTTCGCGGACTGGTTCCCGGTGTCCTGCGTGAGAACGAGGTTCCACAGCTCGGTCCACTTCTCGCGGGCCTGGCGGATGAGGTCGTCGGCGCGCTGCTGCACGCGCTGGCTCTCGGGCGGGAGCTTCTGCCCGTTCACCTCGTCGAGCGGGCGGTACGTGCGCTCGCGCCCGGTGAAGAGCTGTTCCTTCTGGATCAGCTTGTACACCTCCGTGATGTGCTTCTCGGCCTCGCCCTTGCGGGCGGTCATCACGGCGTTGATCTGGTTCAGTTTGGGCATGAGGTACTCCGCTGTGTGTGGAAGAGAAGACACGGCCCGCGGCCAGGGGTTCGCCGGCGGCGCGGGATCACCGGGCTCTACGAGCGGCCCCGGTGCTCGGCGGCGAACGCCATCAGTTCGGGGTAGAAGGCGTGGAAATCGGCGGCCAGCGCGGCGTCGAGCTGGACGAGCAGCGGAACGGCGCCCGGGAGCCACATGGCGCGGTTGGGGATGCGCTCGGCGATCACCTGGGACACCCGCGCGAGGGTGTCCTCGATCCCGCTGAGGGTGGCGTACAGGTTGAGCCGGTCCTGGTCGATGAACCGGCGGATGAAGTCGCGGGCATCGTAGGGGAGCGGGAGGTGCGCCCGTTCGAGCACCGCGTAGCACCGCGCCGCGAAGTCCGGGAGCGGCTCGGCGCTGTACCGGAGCCAGTCGCGCGCGAGGATGTGGTCGTAGTAAATGTCGATCACGATCCCGCTGAACCAGCCGTACTCCTTCGCGATGCGGCTGATGCTCCGGAGCGTGATCGGGTTGCGATCGGTGAACCCGTCGATGGCCCGGTGCAGTTTGACCCCGCGCAGCACGTCGGGCGCGAGTGCGGGCAGCTCCGGGTTGCGCACGAAGTCGGCCGCGATGCCGCCGGTCATGTCGCCGGGGTCACCGTCGGCAAGGTGCAGGTGCGCGAGGAAGTTCACTTCGGACCGTCCTTGGAGTGGCGAACGGGCGCGGATCAGGCGGGCACAGTACGCAAATTGTAAGCAGCGGACCGCAACAAACCCACCCCACTCGGGGCCGTTTCGTCACCGAAGGCCAGGAGCGCAAGCGACGGATCGAACGAGTTCGCGCCGGAACCAGACGCGGAAAATGTGCGCCGTTCGTGCCCGCTTACTTCACCAGCGCCGCGACCTGCCCAGCGGTGACCTCGTCGAGCGAGGCGACCACGATATCGGCCCCCGCCGCGCGGAGCTTTTCCACGGGGTGGTGGCCGACGAACGTGACCGCGACGCACTTCATCCCGCCGGCCCGCGCGGCTTCGACACCCGCCGCGGCGTCCTCGAACACCACGCACCGGCCCGGGTCCGCTCCCAGCCGCGATGCCGCGATGAGGAACACCTCGGGGTCCGGCTTCCCGCGCGTCACGTCGTCACCGGTGACAACCGCGCCGAAGTAGCGCCGCGTGTTTGTGACGCTGAGGAGCAGATCGAGGTTGCCCTGGGGCGCCGACGACCCTACCGCTTGCCGCCAGCCCGCGCCGGCGAACTCTTCCAGGAGCCGCGCCACGCCGGGCAGAAGCTGGGTGCCCTCGGCGCGCACCGACGCGCGGTAGTGGTTCTCCTTCTGTTCGCCCCACCGCGCGCAGAGGTCATCGTCGGCAGCGGGGTCGAACTGCTTGCGGAGGATTTCGGGGTTCCGCATGCCGAATGTGGCCGCGAAATCGGCGCGGGTGAACGGGCGCCCGATTTCCGCGGCGAACCGCTCCCACGCGCGGAAGTGGTGCTCCGCGGTGTCCACGAGGGTACCGTCCACGTCCCAGAGAATCGCCGGTGTTGTCATGCGGGTTGTTGTACGCAGCGCGGCCGGTAACGGACCCGGCAAGGCCGATTTCAGAGGCGTTCCCTGGGTGACCTAATGGATTTGGGGCCCAATGATATTCGGCTTTCAGTGGATCGTTGTGACACCATGCACGGTTTGGGCGACAAGCGCCATTCACGCATGCAACGACCATTTCCTGTTTCCCATACCGACTTCGGTGGCATTGCGAACGAACGACCGAATAAATTCAACAAAAGACTTGCAATCCCTTTCGCCGCATTTTATATTGCGGCCTCAGTCCGGTAGTTTGCTGACACTTCACTCGCCGGACATTGGCCGGGGCAGGACGCCCAGGAAACGCCCAGCAGCGGGAGCGCGTCGGACGCGCTCTCACGCAACGCCCAATTCCCGTGCCACAATGCCTACCGTTCTCCGTCGGCTCGGCCGCCGCGCGCTGGTCGCGTTCACGCGCCTGGACCGCCTCTTCGCCTTGCGATCGGAACACCGAGACCGCAAGGCCGGTCGCGCGCGTCTGGAGGTCACCGCGCTTGAGGACCGCGTGGTGCCGAGTACCTGGGTCACACTCGACAGGCTGGCCGACGGCGCCGAACCGGGCACGCCGGGCGCGTTCCGGCTGGTGCGGTCGGGTGATCCGGTCGAATTGGACGCCCCGCTGACGGTCCTGCTCCGGTCCGGCGGCACGGCCACGCGCGGCACCGACTACACCTTCCCCGGCGACCTGACCACGCCACCGGGAGGCACACCGGGGATGTCGCCCTCGGGCGGCGGGCACATCATGCCGGGGATGCCCGGCGGGGCGGGTTCGGACAACTCGGTGTTTGTCACCTTCGCGCCGGGGCAGACCGTCTACGACCTGTCCGTGACGGTGCTGGGTGACACCCTGAGCGAAGGGCCGGAGTCCGTAACGGCCCAGCTCCAGGGCAACCCCGGACCGACCCCGGAAGGCCCCAGCTACATCCTCGGCAATACCGACCCGGTAACGGTGTGGATCACGGCCGACGAGATGCCGCCGGGAACGGGCGGATCGGGAACGGCTGGCGGGCAGGGTTTGGAAACGGACGCCGACCCGGTGGTGAAGGACGAACCGGCCACGTTCTGGCTGTCGGTCGACCCGGGCACCGGGGCCACCGTCGAATGGGACGCGAGCTACGACGGGGAGAGCTTCCAGCCGGTCGCCGGGGAGTCCGATACCGAGTTCACCGCGACCTTCACCGCCGTCGGCGGTCGCACGGTCGCGGCGCGCGTCACCGGCGCCGACGGGTCGGTTCAGATCATGACCCTGGGCATCAATGTCGAGGCCCCTCCGCCGGAGGTGGCGGTACCCGACGACATGACTGCGGTCGCCGGCACACCGATTTCGCTCCAGGTGACCGTTCCGGCGGACGCGCAGGTCGCTTCGGTGCAGTGGTGGTTCAGCTACAACGGCGAGGATTACGAGGTCGATCCGTGGGCGACCACGTTGACCCCGGATTACACGTTCGAGTTAGCCGGGGAGTACGACGCCTGGGTGGTGGTGACCGACACGGCGGGCAAGACCGGCGAGGGCGGGTTCCACATCAGCGTGCAGGACGCCGCCCCGGTCGCGCAGGTCACGGTAGCGCGGCTCGGGGGCCAGCCCATCGGCGCCGGGATCGACGAGGGGACGACGGTCACGTTCACGGTCAACGACCTGTCGCCGGACGACCTGGACACGACCACGGTTTACGTGGACTGGACCGGCACCGGGGTGTTCGACCAACTGAACGAAGCGGACGTGGATTTCGTCGTCGATCCGAGCAACCCGCGGGTATTGCGGTTCAACCACCGGTACGACGACAACTCCGGGGCCGAGGGCTTCAGCGTTCAGGTGCGGACCGAGGACGAGTGGGGCGCCTCCGACTACGACCCGGTCAACTTGGTGGTGCGCAACGTGGCCCCGACGGTGACCGTCACGGCCGGTCAGCAGATCGCCACCGTCGCCACCTCCGGCCGGGACGTGTGGGCGCTGCAACCGGGCCAGGACTTGCAGATGACCTCC
>DASWYH010000823.1:0-2060 GCA_036405095.1 Gemmata sp.
CGGGCAAGTTCGTGTTCCCCGGCTTGGCCCGCATGTCACTTACCCGAGTCCCGGAGCGCCCGGGCGGTCAGGTGAAGAAGAACATGCTGAAGGGCGGCGAAGAGTACGTCACCCAAGCCCGCCCCGCATTCAACAAGGTGAACATCCGCCCGATCAAGGCGATCAAGTCGGCCCTCGCGTGAGTACCGGTCCGGCACGCATCACGGTCCGCGGGCGCTGTACGTGCGGCCCCGCGGACCGTGACGACGTTTCGGGACGCGCGGGGCTCAATCAGGCCAGGGCGAGTCAACGCTTCTCAAACGCTTTCAGCAGTTCCACGGCGCTCGCACCGAGCGCGGCCAGATCGTACCCGCCTTCCTGCACAACGACCGTGGGCAGCCCCAGCCCGTGAACCGCCGCGCCCATTTCGTTGAAGAACGGCGTGGGCAACTTGAACCCGCCGATGGGGTCGGATTCGTGCGTGTCCGCGCCGAACGCGAGCACCAGGAACGCGGGTTCGAATCGGCGGACCGCTTCAAGTGCCCGTGCGAGCGCCGGCCGGTACTCGGCCGGACCGGTGCCCGGCGGGAGGGGAACGTTCAGGTTCGTGCCCAGCCCCTTTCCGGTGCCGGTCTCGTCGGCGAACCCGCTGAAGAACGGGTACAGCCCCGCCGGGTCACCGTGAACCGACACGGTCAGCACGTCGGGCCGCGCGTAGAAGATGTGCTGGGTGCCGTTCCCGTGGTGAACGTCCAGATCGAGGACCGCGACCGGTCCGCGGCGGGCGAGCGCGTGCGCGGCGACCGCGGCGTTGTTGAAGTAGCAGTACCCGCCGCAGCGGTCGTGCTCCGCGTGGTGACCGGGCGGGCGCGTGAGCACGTACACGCTCCGTTCCGCTCCCGCGGCGACGAGTTCGGCCGCGCGGAACGCCGCGCTCGCCCCGCCCAGCGCGGCCCCAAACGTTCCGGGCAGGATCGGTGTGTACACGTCGAAGCAGTACGTCCCGCGCAGCGCATAAGGGCCGGTGGCCCTGGGGTTCGGTCCGAACGGGAACACGGTGGGCCAGACCTGCTTCGCGGCCGGTTCGCTCGCGCGCTTCGCATCCGCGCTTGTGGCCCGTAAGTGCGCAACGTAGGCCGGGTGATGAATCCCCCCAATGCACTCTTCGTTGAGTGAGTCGGCGGGCTCGAACGTGAACCCCCCGGCGGTTTCGAGCGCGGTGCGGATGGCCTCGAACCGCGCGGGCGTTTCGTAGCACGGGATGATGGCCCCGCCCTCGAACTCGCCGGGGGAGGCGTGGTCCGCGTGCTTCGGGTTCAGGATCACTTTCATGGCGTGTGCTCGTTGTGGGGGCGGTATCGGGCGCCCGGGGCGCGGGCCGAGTGCCCGAGCCAAAACGCGAACCCCGAAACGCTCCCGCCGCGCCGACCGCGAAGCGCCGGGCTCGTACAATGCCTATCGAAGAAGGATACCGAGAGGACGCCATGCCGCGCATTCTGATCGCCGACGACAACCCCTCCAACGCGGACCTGCTCGACGCGCACCTCGACGGCCAGGGGTTCGAGACCAAGTTGGTTCACAACGGGGCCGACGCGCTCGCCGCGGCCCGCGAGTGGCAGCCGGAGCTGATCCTGCTCGACGTGATGATGCCGAAGATGAGCGGGTTCGAGGTGTGCCGGCGGCTCCGCGCGGACCCCGTCACGGCCGGCGTTTCGGTGCTGATGGTGACCGCGCTGGACCAGCCCAACGACGTCGAAACCGCGGTGGACGCGGGCACCGACGACTTCATCACGAAGCCGATCAACAAGACGGAACTGCTGCTCCGGGTGCGGGCGATGCTCGACTGCCGGAACGAGGCCACCCCCATCGACCGCGCGCTCTCGTACCTCGGGCGGGTGCAACAGGGGCTGTAGCCCCGCCGGCCCGACAATCGAAGCCCGAAACCCAAAAGACCTGACCTCGACACACCGCGAAGCGCGCCCTCGTCACTTCGGATCGCGCGCTTCGACTTTCGGATCTATTTTCGTGAACAAAGTCATTCTCCGGGCCAAACGCGCGCAACCGTTCTTCGGGCGGCACCC
>DASWYH010000824.1:0-6168 GCA_036405095.1 Gemmata sp.
CCCCGACCGGTTCACCAGGTCGGTCCCCGCGTCCACCTTCTTGACGCTGTCGTTGATCAGGCTCTTGATCTCCTTGGCCGCGGTGGCGGAGCGCTGGGCCAGGTTCCGCACCTCGGCGGCCACCACGGCGAACCCGCGCCCCTGCTCCCCCGCACGGGCCGCCTCGACGGCGGCGTTGAGGGCCAGCAGGTTGGTCTGGAACGCGATCTCGTCGATGGTGGTGATGATCTCCGCAATCTTCTGCGACGCCGCGTTGATCTCGCTCATCGCTCCCACCGCGCTGCTCACCACGGCCCCGCCCTTCTCGGCCACCTCCTTGGAGCTGCTCGCCAGTTGCCGGGCCTGCTGCGCGCTGTCCGCGTTCTGCTTGACGGTGGAGGTGATTTCTTCGAGCGTGCTGGCGGTCTCTTCCAGGCTCGATGCCTGTTCTTGGGCGCCGGTGGAGATCTCCTCGCTGGCGGCGGCCAGTTGGCCCGAGGCGTCGGCCAACTGCTCGGACACCTCGCGCACCCCCTCCAGCGCCGTTCGCACCGATACGATTGCCTCGTTCAGCGCCCCACCCACCCGGCCCAAATCGTCATTTCCGAGGGCCGGCATGTTCTGCCCGAAGTCGCCCGCGGCCAGCGCGCGGACCGCGCCGAGGATCACCTCGACCTTGCGCTTCTGTGCGGTGATGTCGGTGGCGAATTTGACCATCCGGTACGGGACCCCCTGGGCGTCGAGGATCGGGTTGTAAGACGCCTGGATCCACACCTCTTTGCCGCCCTTACCGACCCGCTTGAACTCGCCCACGATGAACTCGCCGCGGTTCAACTTGGCCCAGAACTCGCGGTACTCGGCGCTGGCCGCGACGGCCGGCTCGACGAACATGCGGTGGTGCCGGCCCTGGACCTCCGGGAGCGTGTAGCCCGTGGCCGCCAGGAAGTTCTCGTTGGCGCTGGTGATGGTGCCATCGAGTTTGAACTCGATCACCGCTTGTGCCCGATTGATCGCGACAATTTGGCCCTGGTAGTCGGCGTTCGCCGCTTCCATCGCCACGCGCTCCGTCACGATCTCCCAGGTGACCATCGTCCCCAACCGGTTCCCCTTTTCATCGGAGACGGGGGTGATCCGCAGCTCAAGCGTTTCGGGGCCGATCTGGATGCGCGCCAGGTGCGGGGCGCCCGCCGAGTTGGCGAGCACCCGGTGCTGGTGCTCGGGGCGCTTGTGGAACAGGTCGATCGACCGCCCCACCAGCTCCTCGGCCCGCATCGGGAGGTACTTTTCGAGGCGCTTCAGCGTCTGAATCGTGGCCGGGTTGGCGTACCGGATCACGAACTGGGGGTCACAGAACATGACGTTAAACGAGAGCGCATTCAGGAGGTGCGTCGGCACCTCGGGGCTCACTCCGCGGCCCGGGGCGGTGCGGTCGGACCCGGGTCTGCGGCTGAAAAATTGCATGATCGTCCTCGGTGTGGGTCTGCGTCTGCGGGCGGGAGCGGAACAGAGGGCGGGGACGCGGCACCCGGGCACGGTAGCGCCGGCGCCCCGGCGGCTTACCGGTCGGTCGGGAGCGGGGGCGCGATAGTCTTGCGCCTGAGCGCCCGCCCCGGCGAGCGGCACGGGTGCCCATTGCAAGTAGCCCGGACCTGGGGCCGGGCTACTTGTACGGCATTATCGAGGGCGCTCGTGCGGGATTTTCTTACGGGCGCCACGCGCCCAATTGGGTGCGGAAGAGTTGCAAGTTTTCGCCCGACCTGGCTGTTGAAAGTGCTACCATCAGGCAGATTGGAGCGGTTATCCAAAAGCAGGCGGCGCGCCACGTTCGCGCGCGAAAAAGACAGCGGGCACGGGGCTTCCATGCCCGCTGTCTTTTTCGCGCGCGGTGACCTGCGGGCACTACGCGCCCGTCGTGATGTACCCGCGGAGCGAGCCGCCGAGCTGCTTCACCCAGGTCTTCAGCCCGGCGAACTCGGGCCGCCCGGTGTCGGCCTCGCGGGTCACGAGGTACACCGCATCGGCGACCGCACAGGTCGCGTCCCGCTCGGGCACCACGCCCCACACGCCCGCGTCGATCAGCACCCAGTCGAACCACTGGCGCAGTTGCGCGACCAGCTTCGGCAGGTCGCGCCCGATCGCGCCCGCGGTGCTGTCTCTGGCCGCCCCGGCGGGCAGCGCCTGGAGGCTCGGGACCGGGGTCGGCTGGAGGGCCCACGGGAGCGGCAGGTTCTGGTCCAGCACCTCGGCCAGCCCCGGGGTGGGCCGCAGGGCCAGCTTCGACGCGATCCCGGGGCGGGTGAAGTTCGCGTCGGCGACCAGCACGCGCTGGCCGCTGCGCGCGAGGGTCAGGGCCAGGTTCAACAGGACGGTCGTGGTGCCCGCGTCCGGGGCCGCGGCGGTGAAGGTGACCGCGCGGGTCGTCGCGTCCGGGAGCTGCTTCACGATCTCGTCGCGGAGCAACCGGTACTCGTTGCTCACCGGGTGATCGGGGAAGTGCAGGGCGACCAGCCCCGTGTCCGGGCCTTCGGGCGAACGGGGGGCGACCCGCGGCGCGGTGTCGTGGAACCGCACCGACAGGAACGCCGCTCCCGGCGGCTCGCTCAGCGGCGCCGGGGGGGCGGCGGTCGGCGCGGCGATGCGCGGGAACGCGCGGGCCTCGGGCTTCTTGGCTTCCGGCTTCGGCGGCGCGGTCGAGAAGATCGGGCCGCCCGGGCCGCCGATCTCAACGAACGGCGGGCTCTCGGCCCCGACGACGAACCCGTCGTCCGGTGCCGCCGGCTCCTCAATCACCACCGCGCGCGCCAGATTCGTTCCCGTCATGGCGCTAAACACCCGGCTCATGCGCTGCCCCTGGTAATCGCTCGTGTCGTGCTACGATCTCGGAACCGTTATGCCGGCCGCTTGCGGACCGGTTTGTCTTTCGTGCCCCGTGGCGCCCCGCTCTCGCGGGCCTCGGGGGCTTTCATTTTCCGCACCGGCTCCGGTGCCCGTCCGGGGTGCGGGAGCAGAACCGCGTCGCCCGTGCCACCCTCGTCCGGCGGGGTGAGCCCGAGCCGCTCCAGCGCTTCCATCGCGGCCTCAACGTCCACCACGAACGCCCCGGCTTCGGCGCTCAGCTCGAACGCCAGCGCCGAGGCGCGGTTCAGCACCCGGGGGCGCCCGCCGCACGCCGAACCGAGGAGCGGGACGGTGTCCTCGTCGAACAGTTTGGTGGGATCACCACCCGCGGCCCGCACCTGGTGCGCGAGATACCCCGCGGACTCTTCGGCGGTGAGGGGAGCGATCGCGATCCGCACCGAGGTGCGGTCCGCGATTGATGCGAACGAGGGGCGGTTGAGGGCCTCGCGCAGGGCCGGCTGGGCGACCAGTACCGTGAACGTGACGGCCCCGGTGCGGGACTCCAGGTTGCCCAGAAGGCGCAGTTCCTCAAGGGCCGCGTGGCTCAGGTGCTGGGCCTCGTCAACCACGATCACGGTCGGGAACCCGGTCCCGGCGGCGTCGAGCAGGTGCCCCGTTACCGCGAGCCGCAGCTCCTGTTCGGTGAGCCCCGCGTAAGGTTTTCCCAGGTCGAACAGGATCGCCTGGAGCAGGTCCGCGGGTTTATCGGCGCGCGCGTTGGGGATCAGCACCCGGGGCACGTCGGGGAGCAGATCGTCGAGCCACTTGCGGGCCACCAGCGACTTCCCCACACCGAGCGGCCCGTCGATCAGCACCGCCGGGTCGCGGCGGCTGAACGCGGCGACGAGCGCGAGCAGGGCCGCTTCGTGCGACGGCGCCGGGAAGTAGGCGGTCGTGTCCACCGAGGGACGGAACGGCGCGCGGTCCATGCCGAAGTGCGACCAATCCACGACGGCTTCTCCGTAAAAATGGCGCCACGCGGGCGAACGTATTCCGGGTTGCTGCCGAGCGTAATCGGCGATTGTGAAGGCCCAACTTCACCCCATCGCAAATGGCCGTTGTCAAGTGCCGCACTTCAGTTTTTCTCCTCGTTTTTTCCGGTATAAACGGCATACGATTTCGTACTTGCACACCCGGTCCGCACCGGTATATCTTCCCACCACTCACTGATTGCTCGCAGCACGAACGCTGCAAGGAGGCAGAGGCATGAGCAGGACGCTCACCCTGATCCGGACCGGTTGGGAATCGATTCGCGCCACCGCCGAACGCGGTCGCAAAGTGGACGCGCTCGCCCAACTGGGCAGGCTCCTCGCGCGCCCGGATGTGCCCGCCGACATCCTCCGCGACGGGAACCGGTTGGGCGCGGAACTGGCGCTCGACACCGGGCGGTTCGGTTCCGCCCGGCGGCACCTGAAGACCGTACTGGCGCTCGACGCGACCGACGCGGGGGCTCGGTTCCTTGCGGGTCGGGTGTGGGAAGAAGACCCGGACGGGTGCGACCGCCGCGCCGCGATTGCGTACCGCAAGGCGACCCGCCTTGACAGTGCGAACCCGCTCTACCGGGCGGCGTTCGGGCGCGCGGCGGCCCGGTGCGGGAAGGTACGGCTGGGGGCGCGCGAGATGGTGGCCGCCACCGAGCACGCCCCCGGGAACCTCGATGTGGTCCGCGTTGCGGTACGCGGGTTGCTCGAAGTCGGTCGGCCGGCCCTGGCCCGGCAGGTGCTCGCAAAGGCACAATTTCTGAACCCACGGGTCGCCGAGCTGCGCTCGTTTGCGGAGCGGGTCCGGTTCGAAACCGCCCGGCAGACCCAGCGGAAGACCCGCGAACACACACGGCACGCGCAGGACGCGCAAATCGCCAGGGATGGCGACCGTGTGCTGCTCCCGTTCATCCGAATTGCCGATGGGACCGGCGCACCACGTGCCGCCGGTGCGGTGCGAGCGGACGTGATGTCGTTCCCGCGCCCGCACTTCAACCGCTTGCGCAGCGGCAAGGCGGACCGCTCGTAGCGTGACTCCTCGACCTAACTAAGCGGCGGGCAGGGAAGCCCACGGCCGCGACTCCGCCCGGCACAGGATGTGTCCGGGCGGAGTCATTTTGGTGAGCGGTACTTGTTGAACTTGGGCCGAAAGGACACCGCCTGATTCGGCCTTTGTACCGCGAAGCGCTCGCGGCCCGCGACGAGAAGCGACACCACGCGCGGGGCTCCGGTACGCCCCGCAGGCGAACGTCACGCCGGTGCGGGCGGTTTCGGGTCCGGCGGGAAGGTCAGCGCCGCCTCGTCCGCAACGAGGGGACTGGGATCTTGTTGGTACGCCCGGAGCTTCTCGCGGCGCTCGTGGCTCCATCCCTGCACGGACGCAACCCATACCAGAACGCGCAGCGCGAGCCACCGCGCCGCCGGGTCGGGTGACGCCGCCCACACGGCCGCGCCGCGCTCCAACTCTTTCGCGGGTCGCGCACTCGCGTTCAGCGCGTCGAACGCGGCCGTCTGGGTCGCCGCGTGCCAGCGCGGGGTGCCCACCAGCCCCAGCACCCACCGCGCAAACGGTTCCGAGGCGAACCGCGCCGCGGCCAGTTGAATCTGCAAACTCGCCACCGCGGGTTCCGCTTCGAGCGCGCCCAGCACCGCGGTGCGCACTTCGACCAGCCGCGGACCGAGTGCGCGGGTCGCGTCCGCAAAGTCCCCGACCGCCGCAACCAACTCGCGCCGCTGGGACGAGAGCCGTGTGAACGCCGCCGCAAACATCGGCGCGTCGGCGTCCGTGGCCGCGGCCAGTGCCGCACGCAGCCCCGCGGCGCGCTCGTCGGGAACCGCGGACGCGAGTTTCGCCAGCGCCGCCGCGAGTAGCACCCGCTTCGGGTCCGGCACCGGTTCCGCGGCGAGCCGCCCGAGCACCGCGACGCGCACCGTCGGTTCCGGGTGGGCGAGGAGCCGCAGGAGCAGGCCCGCGACCCGTTCGCGGGCCTCGTGCGACGCGCGCGCCGCCTGGATGCGGGCCAACCCGATCACCACGCCGGGGTCGGGCGAAGAAGCCGATGCGTCGAGGATCGCCCACGCTTCCGGGCGGTCGAGGTGGTCCCACAGCGCCCGCAAGAGCGCGCCCCGCACGTCGCGGTGCAGGTCCTGGCGGTGCAGGTGGTCGAACCAGTCCAGGGCCGCGGGGCCGCCGAACTCGCCCGCGAGCCGAACGGCTTCCTTCGCGACCGTCACCTTGCCGAGCGGCACGGCCCGCATCACGTCCAGCACGCGCGCCGGCGGCAGGTCGTTCAGCGCCTGGCGCAGCGCG
>DASWYH010000825.1:0-1906 GCA_036405095.1 Gemmata sp.
GGTACTTGATGGCGCTGGTGTTGATGCAGCGGCTATCGGCCCGCGCGAAGGCGACGAACCCGACCTGATCCTTTTCGGCGTACCGCTCATCCAACCGGCGGATGCGGACCGTGCCCACGTCGCGAATCTTGTGCTTGTCGAAGTCGCCGAACAGCACGTGTTTCTTCGCGGTCACCGGCACGCCACCGGTCGGGTTCGCGGCTTCCATGAACTGGTTCGTGAACACCGGGTAGCCGTTCAGCATCATGATTTGGATGCCGTCGCGGTAGCTGTCACGGAGAAGCGGACGGTTCTGCGAGTCCTTCAGCAAGAGCGCGTAAGCCACGATGCTATCGTGCATCATGTAGCCGCACGTCGGGGCGCCGCGGTACGCGCGATCCACGCTGAAAGCGAGCCGCGTCAGTTCATCCGCCGTGAACGCGACCCCGCTCGCACTGGTCAACCCGGCAGACGCCGCGGTCACGATCCCCTGCGGCTGCCCGGTCCCGGTCCCGGTCGTGAACCGGCGCCCCTGGATGCGCCCGATCCGGTGGCCGATCTGCTCGCCGATGTGCGATTCGAGATCGAAGAACGAATCGTTCGTCAGTTCCGAACTGACGAGGATTCCTTTGCTGGTGAACTTGAACCCCTTGAACGTGACGGAACCGAACGAGTCGTCCGCGAACGGGGTCTCTTCACTCTCGCCGAGTTGCGCCCCCTCGTTCCCGGTGTCGTCCTCGGTGGGGTACGGGAAATCGACGCCCGTATCGGTCGTGAACTGGCCGCACACCCCGCGCACGTTCGAGTAGTCGAGCAACGACTTTTCGAGCGCGCTTGCGAAGTCCGGAGCGACCACCGCGCCGCCGGTTGCGGACGAGCCGACGCCCAGCGCGCGGGATTGGAGCAACGAGCCCGGACCGCCGTAGCGGAAGGTGAACACCTTCGACCGCGGGTTGAACCGGAGCTTCTTGCAGGCTTCGCGGTGCTCACGGGTCAGCGGTAAATCGTGCTGGGTGCGCGCCCATGCGCCGAACGCGAGCTTGCGCAAGTGCCGGTGCCCGTCGTCGACCGCGGCGCCGTCCCCGTTCCGCTTCTTCGGCCGGGTGTCGCGGTTCTCCCGGCCCGGGCGCCGGTCGCTGTTCGCGCCCCCGTTCGCGGCCGGGTCCGCCGTCGGGTCGGTGCCGTCGCCGGTGTCCGCGTTGAGCAGATCATCCAGCGCCTGAATGTCCGCTTCGGCCGTCTTGATGGCGTCGGACACCGCTACCCAATCGGCCTTGAGTTGGTCGAACACGGCCTTTTCTTCCGTGGTCATCGCGCGGCATTCGGTCTTGAGCCTGGAGCCGATCGCCTCGATCTTCGCTTTGATCCCGCCCCGCTTCTCCCGAAGCGCTTTCAGCTTGAAGGACATCGCCACCTCTGGAAACGGAAACCGGCGGAACTGCCGGGGTTGTCGCCCCCGTTCCGCCGGTCGCGGGACGGGTGTTTGTTACCCCCGTTCTTTGCCGCTTCTGCGTGCCGTGTCCTAATCGGATTCGGTTTCGTCCGCATCCATGAGCGCGAGCGCAACCGCGACCGCGTCATAATCGGCCGCGTGCGCGGCGCGGAGCCGATCGACTTCCGAGCGCACGCCCGCGAGGTCCGCGGACCGCACCCCCGAAGAGGCACCGGTGTACGCGGGAAAGGTCACCGGCCCCACGTCGAACAACTGAACGTCGTTGCGTTCGAGGATGATTTCCCCGGGCTTCCCGTCCGCGGGTGCGATCTCCCGGCGCCCGGTGTCGCGGGGCATGAACGCGAACGAGCTTCCGGAGATGTCGCCGCGCCGAAGGCTCTGGATCAGGTCGCGGGCCGCGGTCGTGTCGGGCGGGTCGATCTCGTAGCGCAGCCCGACCGCATCCACGAACAACCGGAGCGTACCGGCGCCCGT
>DASWYH010000826.1:0-5025 GCA_036405095.1 Gemmata sp.
CTTCTCGGCCTGGTAGCCGAGCACCGGGTTGGGCCACAGCCCCGCTTGCAGCGCCTTCCCCAGCGTCCCGTCCACCTGGGCACGGGCCTGGACCAGGGTCGGGTTGTTGGCCCACGCCAGTTGCTCCGCGGTCTCCACGCCGAACGCCTCACCCGGAATAGAGAGCGGGGCGGAGGACTGCGCGGGCGGCTCCGCCGGCGCGGGGAGGCGGTCCGGCAGCGGTAACGGTTTCGGCTGGGTCGCGGCCACCTGTACGACTCCCTGACCGGACCCGTTGACCGGCGCCGGGCCGGGTTTGGCGCCGAGGGCGCTCGTGGGATGAGGAAAAGGGCCGGAGTCGGGTAGGCTGCTGCACCCCACCACTGTGGCCAGCCCGGACGCAACGGCAAGGCGCTTCAGCATTGAGACGCAGGGGTCAGAGGCACGGGGCGCCGGGTGCGCCGACTGTAGGTCTCAGATCGGCAGGCCCGTCCGCTCTGCTTGATTGGGAACGGGTAGGACAGAAAAACAGCCAACTTTCCTGACAGAGCCGGCTCGGTGCTCGAAATGCAGCGGCGCCCGACGGGCAACCAACCAGTGGTGCCGCGCCGGGGAACCGGTTTACGGGTGCGTTTCCGCTGTCTCCCAGCCCGGCGGCTCGACCTGCACGGTCACATGGGCGATCGGGAACCCGTGGCTCACCCGCTCATGTACTGTGGTGAGGACGTCACCGAGTGCGGCCCCGTCTGTGAGGACGACATGCGCGCTCAGGGCGTTCACCCCGGAGGTGAGCGCCCAGACGTGCAGGTCGTGGACACCGGAGACGCCGGGGGCGGAGGCAATCGCCGCGCGCACGGCTGTCAGGTCCACGCCCTCGGGCGTACCTTCCAGGAGGATGTGGGTGGCGTCCGAGAGGAGCTTCCAGGTGCGCGGCAAAATGAAGAGGCCGATGGCCGCCGAGACGAGCGGGTCGGCGTAGTACCAACCGGTTGCCCACATGATGGCCCCGGCCAGGATGGTGCCGAGCGAGGCCAGAGAGTCGGACACCACCTCGTAATACGCGCCCCGGACGTTCAGGCTCTCGCCCGATCCGGCGTGCAAGATCCGGACCCCGATCAGGTTCACGACCAACCCGACCGCGGCGACCGCGAGCATTCCGACCGAGGCCACCGGCGGCGGGGCACGGAACCGCTCGTACGCCTCGTAGAGGACGTAGAGCGAGATCAGGACGAGCACCACGGCGTTGGCGAGCGCCGCCAGGATCTCCACCCGGTGGTAGCCGTAGGTGCGGGCCGGGCTCGGCGGCCGGCGGGCGACCCAGACGGCGACCAGGGCCAGTCCCAACCCGGCGGCGTCCGACAGCATGTGACCGGCGTCGGCGAGCAGCGCCAGGCTCCCGGTCCAGATGCCGCCCACCACCTCCACCACAAGATAGAGGACGGTGAGCCCGAACACGATTGCGAGCTTCCGTGTGTTCCGCCCGGCGGTGGTGTGTGAGTGGTCGTGTGCCATCGGCGATAATGTTACGGAGATAATTGGGGGGGAGCCCGTGTCCGGCCCTCGAGGCGCCGGCCACGGGTAGCGCGGCGGCCCCGGCTCAGTAGGGCATGCTGCCGCCGGTGGCGGCGAACACCTCGCCCGTGATGTAGCTGGCGTCACCCGCGGCCAGGAGCACGTAGACCGGGGCGAGTTCGGCCGGCTGGCCGGGGCGCCCGAGCGGCGCCCCCTCGCCGAACGTCACGATCGCCTCCGGCGGCTGCCCACCGCTCGGCTGTAAGGGGGTCCAGAACGGCCCCGGGGCCACCGCGTTCACCCGTATGCCCTTCGCGGCGAGTTGCTTGGCCAGGGACTTGGTGAACGACACCATGCACGCCTTGGTCTGCGCGTAGTCGAGCAGGTTCGGGGACGGGTCGAACGCCTGCACCGACGACGTGTTGATGACCGCCGCGCCCGCCGGCAGGTGCGGGAGCGCGGCCTTGGTGATCCAGAACATGGCGTACACGTTCGTCTTGAACGTGGCGTCGAACTGCTCGGTGGTCAGATCCGCGAGCGCCGACTGCGACACCTGATGAGCGGCGTTGTTGACCAGGACGTCGAGCCCGCCCAGCCCCTTGACCGCGTCCGCCACCAACTTCTGGCAGAACTTCTCGTCGCGGATGTCCCCGGGCAGGGGGAAGGCTTTGCGCCCGGCGGCCTGGACCAGCTCGACCACCTCTTTCGCGTCCGGCTCCTCGGCCGGCAGGTATCCGAACGCCACGTCCGCGCCCTCCCGCGCGAACGCGATCACCGCGGCCCGCCCGATGCCGCTGTCGCCGCCGGTGACCAGGGCCTTGCGCCCCGTCAGCCGCCCGGACCCCTTGTAGCTCTTCTCCCCGTGGTCCGGGCGCGGCTCCATCTTCGACGCCAGACCGGGCGGCTCCTGCTTCTGCTTCTTGAACGGCGGTTTCGGGTACATGTCCCGCGGGTTGCGCAGTTCGGGCATGGTCGGGTTCTCCTGTTCGGGTGCGGCCGTGCCGTCACTGGCCAGTAAGGTAGGGGCGACAACGAGCCCCGCCCCGAGTCGCATCACGTGACGATGGGTGGGGTGTTCGGCGCGGGAGTGCGAGTCCATAACGTGCGTTCCGAGAGGACAGCGGGTAAAGGGGGAGCGGCACCCGGGCGGGTCCGCGGTTACGTCCGAAGGGGCGCGGCGCGGTCCTCGTCCCGGTCACCCGCGCCGGGAACGTCCCGCAGGGCGCGACCGGACCCGGTGCTCACGACCGAGAAGGTGCCGTCGGATTCGAGCACCACCGCTTCTACCTGATCGAACCCGGCGTGCCCGCTCGCCCGCACCGCCTGGAGCACCTCCGACTCGGTCACCCGCTGGGCGGTCAGCGTGCGCGGGAGCATCTGCCCGCGGAAGTACAGGAGCGACGGCTCCGCGCGCACCAGCCGGCGGACCGTCGCGGACCGCACCGACAGCCACGTCACCACGAATTGCAGCACGATCAGCACCCCGAACCCGACCAGCCCCTCGAGCAGTGCCACGTCCTGCGTCAGCAGCACGGTGGCCAGGGTCGAGCCCAGGGCGACCGTCACCACCAGGTCGAACGCGTTCATCTTGGCCAGGGTCCGCTTCCCGCCCGCGCGCAGGAGCAGGAGCAGCCCGCCGTATGCGAGCACCCCCACCACGACGGCCCGCAGCACACCGGCCCAGTTGTCGAAGAACATGGCTCCCCCGATCAGTTCGCGGCTCGGCGCGCCCCGGGCACGTCGCACCGGTTGCCGAGCACGTCTTCGATGTACAGCATCTTCACCGCCACCAGGATCGTGACCACCAGCGGCGTGGCGACCACCAGCCCAAGCACCCCGGACAGCGCGCCGGCCAGAACTACCGCCATGATGGTGAGCACCGGGGGTAGCGCGACGGTCCGCTTTTGAACCAGCGGCGTGATGAGGTAGTTCTCAAGTGCCTGCGCGCCCACGTACACGGCCAGCGCCCCGAGGGCGACCGCCGGCCCCTGGAGGAGGGCGAGCAGCAGGCCCGGGATCGCGCCGAGGATCGGGCCGAGGAACGGGATCGCGGTCAGGAGCCCCGCCACCAGCCCCAGGATCAGGAACTGGGGCACCCCGACCGCCCACAACCCGGCCCCGACGATCACGGCCACGGCCGCCATCGCGATCAGCCGGCCGATCAACCACCACCGCAGGTGGAACCCGACCGCCGCGAGGACCGCGCCCGCCCGGTCCCGGCGGGCCGGGGGAACGAGGGCGAGCAGCCCACCAACATACGCCTGTGGGCTGGCCGCCAAATACAGGGTGAGGAAGACGAGCACCACAACGTTCCCGAGCACGCCGAGGGTGGTCGAGAAGAACGTGGTGACGCCGGCCGTAACGCCCCCGTTCGCGGACAGCGCGTCGTCCACCGTGGGGACGTGTTGAATCGCTTCGCGCCCCCACGGGTACTGTCGCACGGTGTCGCGCGCCCGCCCGAGCGACTTCGGCAGCTCGGTCGCGAACCGGTTTACCTGGTCGGCGACCGTGGCTTCGGCGGCCACCACCGTTCCGGCGGCCAGACCCACGAGCGCGGTCACCACCAGTGCGAGGCACCACCGCGGACCGATCCCGGTCCGGCGGGCCACCGCACCGGCCGCGGTGCGCAACAGGATGGCCAGCAGGACGGCCGCGAAGAGGAGGAAGAACACGTCGGCGGCCCGAACAAACACGGTCACCAGCGCGACCGTCAGCAGGGCGATCCCGGCGACGATTAGCACGCGCCGGGTGAACTCCGTTCGACCCATCTCCGGGCGGTCGGGCACGGCAAACCTCCTTTAACAGGTGCCGCATGTTGGCGGACACGAAGGCGACCCGGTGCCCCACTACCAGGGACCGGGGCAACGGTGCGGGGCACCTCCCCCGCGGTGTGCGGGGGGCCCGTTTCCGGTGGTAACGGGTTCGCCCCCGGCCCGAGCGCCAGCGGTGTAACGAACCGGGGGGGCCGCCCGGCGCGTTGCCCGTCGGGCCACGTACCGGTCATCCGATTCCGGCTCCCACCGCCCGCGTCCGTTATTGCAACAGTGGTGCCACCAGAACTCGTACCGGGTTGTTCCCGACAGCGGCGGACCGTACCCGTCAGAACGACGTTTGGTTACGCGCCAGGTAGTCGGTCAGCGCAAGGGCCACGAACAGGCCGAGCCAGAACAGGCCGACGCCCGCGGCCAGCCAGGTTCGCGCCGGGCTGCGGACGAGGTGCATAAAGAACAGCGCAACGAGCGCGGCCTTCGCCGCGCCGAACACCAGTCCCACCGTGAGGTGCCCGGCCGGTCCCATGTGCGCGAAGGAACACGCGACCGTCGCCGCCGTCAGCGCCACCAGCGCGCCGAAGCAGGCCACGGACGTCAGCGGGGAAATCGTGCGCTCGTTCATCGCGGCCCCCGGATCGGATCAAAAGTGCAGGTGCGCGAACTCGTGGTGGCCGCTCAGGTACAGGACCGGCAACAAGAGGACCCACACCACATCGACGAAGTGCCAGTAGAGGCCGACTACTTCGGTCACGGTGGCCCCGGC
>DASWYH010000827.1:0-1901 GCA_036405095.1 Gemmata sp.
GGCGATCCGTAACGCGCTCTCCTTGTCGTGCCCGAGGCAGTCCGCGGACTTGTGGCCCTCGATCGCGCACCCGATGTCGTACTTGCTGTAAATCACCGCCCACCGCCCGCCCGTTTTCTTCCCGTCCACGATCTGCTCGTCAACCTTGATGCCTTCCAGGAGCACCGGGTAGCTGCGCAGCTCCTTTTCGGCCCCCGTGCCCTCGGCGTTCTCCCGGCGGCACTTCACGCTGCCCAGATCGAGATTCGCCTGCTTCGCGAGATCGAACAGCGGCTCGTTCGCCGGGGAGATCACCGTCAACTTCTGGTCCGGGAACATTTTGGCCATCGTGTCCCGGAACGACTGGTCGAACTCCCGCCACTGCTTGATGTCGTTGCACGCCGCGTCCACGAGCAGCAGCCCGCCGGTCTGGAGGTTCGCTTTCACGTTGTCCATCTCGACCGGTGTGAACTGGACCGGCTTGCGCCCGTGGAGGTACATGAACTTGTACTTCGTCAGCGCCGGGGCCGACGGCTCCAGCACCTCGCTCGTGAGGGCCACGTCCAGCTTCGCGTGGTGCCCCAGGTACGACATCAGGTTCCGCAGCGCGTCCGACGCCGGCGGCTGCTGGACGCTCGCGTTGCTGATGTACTTCAGTTGCAGCGCGCGGAACTTGCTCCGCGCGATCCCGGCGTCCGGGGTGACGAGGGCGGTCTTCGTCAGCTTCGGCTTGGGCAGCTCCATACCCGTTGCGTAAGCGATGATGTTGCGCGACAGGCAGAACGCTTTCTCACCGCGGTTCTTCGGGTCGCGCCCGTCGCGGGGGATGTACCGCCGCTCTTCCCAGTACCCGGCGAGCGGGCTCGGGCTGAAGACCGCCACCGTGCGGCACCCGCGGTCCAGGTACATGAGGTCCGGGAAGTCCGCGGGCGACACCCCCGGGGACATCTGCCAGATCGCGTGTTCGGGCGGCACCTTCTTGAGCGCGCTGCCCGGGAAGATGCGGCCGAGGAGCTTCTCGAACGAGGACGCGAAGTCCTTGTCGCCGCAGCACGCCTCCGCCAGCAGGAACCCGCCCTCCTCCACGTACCGCTTGAGGATCTGCTCGGGAATGGATAGCGCCGTGTCGGTGGGCCGGGTGACGAACGGCATCGGGCCGTGCCCGTTCAGGTACACCAGCGGCGACTGGAGGAGCAGCCCCACCTCGGAATCGATCTTCGCTTGCGTCGAGAGGTCTTGCAGCCGCATGTCGTACACCTGCCACGACAGCGGGGCGCCCTCGAAGATCTCGCGCTGGGCGAACTCGACCATGTTCCGGCAGTCGCTGTGCTTCCGGTTCCAGTTCGGGGCGTTCGTGACGGTGTCGTCGGGGTTGCGCTCGGTGAGGATCGCCTGATCGTTTTTGCCCACCTCGCCGCGGGTGAAGTTGCCCCACGCGAACTTGCTCACCAGCACGGGCGTGCGGCCCTTCGAGAGGTAGAGCAGCGCGAACGACGTGGTGATGACCGGGTAGCCCTTGTCGATGCCCGGCGCGCCCGACGTGTACGCGAACGCCCCGTCGGGCTGTTGCAACTTGAGGAGCTTCTCGCACCCCTCACGGTACCAGTCCATCCGCCCGATGAACCGCTGCCCCGAGAGCCGGCCGAGCCGCTCGATGCCGTAGTAGTTGTAGAAGTACGATTTGCCCTGCTCGAAGTTGAAGTTGGCCCCGACGTAGAACATGCCCTTGGCGAGCGCGTCGTTGTCCGGGTAGAGGCCGCACTTCGCCGCCACGCCGGTCGCGGGGTTCAGCTCCTGGTCGCTCTTGTCGAGGCCCATGTTCGCGATGAAGAGCCCGCACGCGCCGCCGACGCTCATGGTGAAGCTCGGGCCTTCGCCGCCGAGGTTGTGGTACATCCAGTACCCGGCCTTCGCGTTCAGCC
>DASWYH010000828.1:0-2599 GCA_036405095.1 Gemmata sp.
CTGCCGCATGACGGACCTCACCCTGCGCGACTTCACCCAGAAAGAGGCGATGGCCGACGCCCGCGTGGTGCTGGACGACTACCCGGACCTGCGCGCGTCCGTGCAGGAGGTGAAACTGTTCAGCTCCAGCGCGTTCAAAAACGCCCAACTCGACCTCAGCATCCGCGGCCCCGACAGCACGAAGCTCGATGAGTACGCGGCCCAGATCGTGAAGCGGATGAAGGCGAACCCGAAGTTCACCGACGTGGACACGAACGCCGCGGCCCGCAGCCCGGAACTGCAAGTTCGGATCGACCGCCAGCGCGCCGCCGACCAGCACGTCAACGTGCAGGGGGTGGCGACCGCTCTGAGCCTGCTGGTCGGCGGCGAACCGGTGACGAAATATAAAGAAGGGTCCGACCAGTACGACGTGTGGCTCCGGGCCGAGTTACCGAGCCGGGACCGGGCCGCCGCGATCGACCAGCTCCTCGTTCCCGACACGCGGGGCCAGATGGTGGAACTGCGCACGCTCGCGAAGCTGACCGACGAGCGCGGCCCGGCGACCATCGAGCGCTACAACCGGCAGCGCCAGATCGGCATCCAGTGCAACTTCGCGCCCGGCGTCGCACTCGGCGACGCGCTGCCGGAGGTGGGGAGCTACGTCAAGGAGTTGGACCTCCCGCCGGAGTACCGGTACGAGTTCCTCGGCGAAGCGAAGCTGATGGCCGACTCGAACGCGAACTTCTTACTCGCGTTCATCCTCGCGTTCGTCTTCATGTACATGATTCTGGCGGCCCAGTTCGAGAGCCTGATCCACCCGATCACGATCCTGATGGCGGTCCCGCTCACGCTGCCGTTCGCCCTGATCTCCCTGATGCTGTTGCGCACGCCCCTCGACGTGTACGCGATGATCGGGCTGTTCATGCTGTTCGGGATCGTGAAGAAGAACGGCATCTTGCAGGTGGACTACACGAACGTGCTCATCGCCAAGGGGCTCCCTCTGAACGAGGCCATACTGAGAGCCAACGAAGCGCGGTTCCGGCCGATCCTCATGACCACCGTGATGCTGGTGGCCGCGATGATCCCCATCGCGACCGGGCGCGGACCGGGGGCCGGGGCGCGGGCGAGCATGGCGAAAGTGATCCTCGGCGGTCAGTTGCTCTCGCTGCTGCTCTCGCTCCTCGTGACGCCGGTTGCGTACTCGATCTGGGCGGACCTGCTTTCCCGTGGGAAAAAGATCGCGGCGTGGGCCGCCCGGCGCCGCCGGGGCGCACCGGCGGTGCGGCCGGAGCCCGAACCATCGGACGAATCGCGCGAAACGGTCTCGGAAACGCCCGTGCTGCACGAGAAGAAATCCGACGCGGCCCCCATTGGGTCGTGACACCCCGAAGACTTTTGAACGCCTCGAACCCGCGCTTGTGGCGCGGGTTCTATTTTTGACCATGTTCAGGCCATTGACAGCTACCTTGCGTGACACTATAGTTCCGGCATGGACGCGGATTTCCTCGCCAACTGGACGACGCAGATGCGGAAGGGGCTGCTGGAGTTGTGCGTACTCGCGACCCTGAAGGGCAGTCGCATGTATGGCTACGACATCGTGAAGCAGCTCTCCGCGGTTAAAGGGCTGGTGATGGGCGAAGGGACGATCTACCCGATCCTCAGCCGGTTCAAAAAGGAAGGGCTGGTTGATACGACGCTGGCCGAGTCGCCCGAGGGGCCGGCGCGCAAATACTACCGCCTCACGGTTCGCGGTCAGGAGTTGCTCGCGAAGATGCTGGTGGCGTGGGCCGAGGTCCGAAACGGTATCGAAACGGTCACCGCAGCGGAGTCGCAATCATGACCTTCACCCCCGCCGATCTGGCCCTGTCGCCGCCCGCAGCCGCGCGGCTCGAAGAGTACCTCGCACAGGTGCGTGCGGCCCTGGCCGGGGCCGCCGATGTCAACCCGGACGAGATCGAGGGCGACATCCGCGAGCACGTCGGGAACGAGTTGAGCACCGCACCCAGGCCGGTAGCGCTCGCGGCGCTGGAAGCGGTTCTCACGAAACTCGGGCCGCCGGCACAGTGGGGCGCCGCGCCCGACCCGACGGTATGGGACCGGATCGGGGACCTGCTGCGCGGCGCGCGAACGGCGACCACGGCCAGCGCCCGGCGGGTGCGGCTCACGCTGTGGAACGGTCCCGAGGACTGGCGCCTCGCGTACCTGTCGTTCGGGATATTCGCACTCGGGATACTGACGTTCTTCACGCTGTTCCCGGTGACTCTGGTTGTCAGCTACATCCTCTCGCGGGCCGGGCTCGCACACGCCCGGGCGCGTGGCGTTGACCTCGGCGCCGGGCGGAAGTGGTTGCTCTACCCGCCGGTGGTGCTCGTGAGTTCAGCGCTCCTGATTGCGGTGGTTGTGTGGCCGATCGTTCTCGGGGCGGTGGCGTTCGAAACGGTCGAACGGTCCCGAATGCGGCTCGCGCGGGTACACGCCCCGGTGGGATGCTGACGATTTGGCGGACAGTCCAACTGCTTAGTTCTGGGCCATGGTGCGGGTTACGAATTGGTGGGGTGTGAGGTAGCCGATCGCCGAATGCTTCCGCTCGAATCGGTAGTACCTCACGTACTCCGCGACG
>DASWYH010000829.1:0-3283 GCA_036405095.1 Gemmata sp.
CACTACGAGGAGCAGGAGCGCGAGCAGCACCACGAGGCCGGCCGTGGCCGGGTGCCGTTTGGCCCACCGGGCCGCGCGCGAAGCGGTCCCGATGGGGCGCACGCTGACCGGCAGGCCCGCACCGAACCGGCGCAGGTCGGCGGCGAGCGCCGCGGTCGTGGGGTAGCGGTCCTGCGGCTCCTTCTCCAGACACTTCAGGCAGATCAGATCGAGGTCGCGCGGGACCGTCGGTTCGAGCGCGCGGGGCGCGGGCGCGGGCGCGGTCAGCACGTTTTGAACCACGGCCCACGGGTTCTCGCCCTCGAACGGCGGGCGCCCGGTGAGGCACTCGAAGAGGACCGCGCCGAGCGCGTACACGTCGGCCCCGGGGCCGACGAACTGGGCCCGCCCGCCGGTCTGCTCGGGGGCCATGTACGCGGGCGTCCCCTTCATGCCCTGGGTGCGGGTGGCGTCGAACGCGAGGCGCTTGGCGAGTCCGAAATCGGACACCTTCGGCGCGCGCGTGGGCGGGTGGGTGCGGGAGGGCGGCTCCTCGGTTCCTTCGCCGCCCGCGGCCCCCGGCCCGTCGTCCCTGGCCAGGAGGATGTTCGCGGGCTTGATGTCGCGGTGCACGATGCCCGCGTCGTGTGCGGCCTGGAGCCCGTCGGCGAGCGCCGCGATCAGCTCGGCCGCGGTGTGCGGGTCCAGGCGCCCGTGCGCCTTGAGGAACTGCGAGAGGCTGCCCCCCCTGATGTACTCCATTGTGAAGTACGGGTGCTCGCACCCCGGCGGGCACAGCTCGAACACCTGGATCACGTTCGCGTGCCGGATCGCGGCCACCGCCTCGGCCTCGGCGCGGAACTGAACGATCTCCCCCGGGGTCGGCGGCTCGGGCGTGCGGATCATCTTGAGCGCGACGGTGCGCTTGAGCGCCAGGTCGCGGGCGCGGTACACCACGCCCATCCCGCCGCGCCCGAGTTCGCACTCGATCTCGTACCCCGGGATGTGCGGGAAACCGGTTGCGGGGGCGGGCAGCGCGGGGGCGTGCGCGAGGCCCCGGAGGAGCCGGATCAGGGACTCCGCGTCCGCGGGCGGGCCGCTGACGGGTGAGACGTTTGCGCTCAGGTCGGCGGCGCCAAAGGCCGGCGCTTCGGCCGCGCTTCGGGGATCGTCGGGTGGCACGGGTGGGGTGCTCCGGTTTAACGGCGGCTCACGGGCGACGGCGGAAGAACCAGAACAGCGCGGACAGGCCCAGCAGCCCGCCGGCGCCGACGGCCAGCCCGAGCGCGCGGTTGGTGCGGGGCGCGGCGAAGTGCGTTTGCGCCGGCCCGCTCTCGGGAGGTGCCACCGAGAACGTCACGGTGGTGACGTGTCCGGTGCTTTTTGCGGTGAGCGTGTACTCCCCGGGCGCGAGCGCGGCACACGACCACACCCCGCGCTCGTCCGTGGTGCCGGTCGCGACCTCGGTTCCGGTCGCGTCGGTCACGCTCACGGTCGCGAGGTCGGCCGGGAGGTCGTCTTCAAAGTACACTATCACGCGGACCCCTTCGGCACGCACCTCGACGGTGGCGCTCATCGCGTGCGCGCGTGCGGTGCCGGGGCTGAGCAGCGCCCCCAGCGCGACCGCGATTGTGAGGGCGCTGGAACGGGAAGGTCGCATCGGGTGCTCCGGGCGGCGGTCGGGTCATCTTACCAAGCGGGGAGGGCGAATGCCCATCTGGGAAGCTGTCGTGCTGGGGGTCGGTCAGGGGCTGACCGAGTTCCTCCCGATCAGCAGCACCGCGCACCTCGTGGTTGCGCGGGAGCTGTTGGGCCACAGGGACGCGGCCGATGCGTTCACGGTGGTGATCCAGTTGGGGACGCTGTTCGCGGTGTTCGTCTACTTCCGGTCCGACATCGCGAAGATGCTGCGCGGGCTCGGCGCCGACGTCCGCGCGCGCCGGCTCGCGAGCACACCCGATTCGCGGCTCGGGTGGCTCATCGTGCTCGGCACGGTGCCGGTCGTGGTCGCCGGGTTCACGCTCAAGAGGTGGCTGAAGGAGACGTTTTTCAACCCCACGGCGATCGCCACAGTCGCGATCGCGTTCGCACTCCTGATGGCGCTGGCCGAGTGGTGGGCGCACCGCCGGGTCCGCCGGGGGCTGGAGCCGCGCGCCGAGGCGCGCGTCGGGTGGCTCGACGCGCTCTGGGTGGGGGCGTTTCAGGCGCTGGCGCTGATGCCGGGCGGGTCGCGGTCCGGGACGACCATCACGGCGGGCCTGTTCGCCGGGCTCGCGCGCCCGGCCGCGGCGCGGTTCTCGTTCCTGCTGTCGCTGCCGGCGATCCTCGGCGCCGGGGTCAAGGAGCTGTACGACGAGTACAAGAAGCTGAAGGCGCCGGAGCCGGGCGCGGCCCCGAGCCTGTTCGCGTCCGGCGACGACGTGAGCGCGCTGGTGGTCGGGACGCTCGTGTCCGCGGTGGTGGGCTACTTCGCGATCGCGTTCTTGCTGAACTTCCTGAAGCGGTACAGTACCGCGGTGTTCGTGGTGTACCGTATCCTGCTCGGGATCGGGATTCTGGTTCTGATCGCAACCAAGGTGCTGAAGTAACGAGCGCCGTCATGGAAATCGATTTGAACGCGGACCTCGGCGAAGGGGCCGGTTTCGACGCCGACCTGATGCCCCTGATTACGTCCGCAAATGTGTGCTGCGGGCTCCACGCCGGCGGCCCGTCGGAGATCGCGGCGACGCTCAAACTCGCGGAGCCGTTCGGGGTGGCGGTGGGCGCGCACCCGGGGTACGCGGACCGCGCGAACTTCGGGCGCCGGGAGCAGGCGCTGACCCCGGATGAAGTCAGCACGCTGTGCCGTTACCAAATTGGTGCGCTGATGGGACTGGCGCCCCGGGTGCGGTACGTGAAGCCGCACGGCGCGCTTTACAACCAGGCGTGTCGGGACCGCGAACTTGCGTGTGCGGTAGTTGAGGTCGCAACGGGTTACGACCTCGCCGTGGTGGGGTTGCCGGGGTCGCAGCTCGAAGCCGCGGCCAACCGGCTGAACGGTCGGTTCGTTCCCGAGGGGTTTGCGGACCGCCGGTACACCCCCGACGGTTCCTTAGTTCCGCGCACGGAGCCCGGCGCGTTCGTTCACAGCCCCGAGGAAGCTGTGACGCAGGCCGAGTGGCTCATTCGTGAGAAGGGCGTGCGGACGCTCTGCGTTCACGGCGACAACCCGGAAGCGGTGGCGTTCACGGCAGCCGTTCGGGCCGCGCTGCGCGCCCGCGGGTTCACGTTGAAAGCGTTCGCATGAGCCTGGTGGTTCGTGAAC
>DASWYH010000830.1:0-5151 GCA_036405095.1 Gemmata sp.
CAACGACGCCGGGGCCGAGTACCCGAAGAAGAAGGAGGCGCAGCAGATCTTCCTCGACTTCTTCGATGCCCCGAAGGACGACCCGCGGCGGTCCCGCGAGGGGGTGTACTCGGCGCAGGTGTTCGGCCCGCCGGGCAAGCGGGTGCAACTGATCCTGCTCGACGCCCAGTACTTTCGTAGTCCCTTGAAGAAAGGGTTCCAGCCGGGCGAGCCGGGCGAAGGCCGTCGCGGAGTGTACGTGCCCAACACCGACAAGGACGCCACGGTGCTGGGCGAGGCGCAGTGGAAGTGGCTCGCGGAGCAACTCAAGGTGCCCGCGGAACTGCGCCTGATCGGGTCCGGGGTGCAGGTGGTGCCGGACGAGCACGGGTCCGAGACGTGGGGCAACTTCCCGTTGGAGCGCCAGCGCCTGTTCAAACTCATCAAGGACACGGGTGCCAACGGTGTGGTGTTCCTGACCGGCGACCGGCACCTGGCCGAGGTCGCGAAGCTGCCCGCCGACCACAAAGACGGGGTCGGCTACCCGCTGTTCGACGTCACCAGCAGCAGCCTGAACGCGCCGAGCGGCAACGTGACCAAATCCGAGGTGCGGTTCGCCAACGAGATCAACTCGTACCGGGTCGGGCTGACGTACTTCGAGGTGAACTTCGGCACGGTGCTGATCGACTGGGAGCCGGCCGACCCGGTGGTGCGGCTCCAGGTCCGCGGGGAGAAGGGCGAGGTGGTACTCCAGCAGCGCCTGAAGCTCGGCCAACTCCGGGCGAAGCCCTGACGCGCCGTACCCGATTCGACGGACGGGGCTTCGGTGCGGGCTCACGCCCGGCGGATCGTGATGGTGGGAGCGGTTCCAGAGGGCGACCGATGACCGAGGCGGAATGGCTCGCGAGTACCGACCTCTGGGCACTGCTGGCGCAACTCAACGGTGCCCATGAAACAAGGTCACGGCTGTGGGCGTGGCTGGCGTCCGTTCGGAGCCGTTCGACGTCGCGCAACGGTGCCAGTGAAAGGAAGTCGCGACTGTTGGCCGCGGCCTGTTGCCGGCGCATCATGCACCTCATCCCCGTGCGCGAGGCCCGGCAGTGCGTTGAAGCCGCCGAGCGCTACGCGGACGGATTGCTGAGCGACGACGAACTGGAAGAGGCGATCACGGCTTCCATGCGCGGAACCAAAGAAGAATCCCATACCCGCCAGACGAGCGGACGCAGTTTCGAGCCGTTTGAGGGCGAAACGGTGAATGCGGTGGGCCGAGTGCATCGAACCGAACCCCACGGTCGATCGGGGATGTACTGAGCGGTCTGCTCCGCGTGGGAACTCGCCAAGAGGTTCCCTGATGGCGTGCCGCCGGATGTGGTAAGCGTTTACGACGGGCAACCGAACGCGGAGTACGAACGCGAGCAAGCGCGGCAGGTCGAACTCCTCCGCGACATCTTCGGCAATCCCTTCCGTCCCGTCGCCTTCCCTCCGGTGTGGCGCACCGACACCGTAATCGCACTTGCGGCGCGGATGTACGAGTCGCGTGACTTCTCCGCGATGCCGATCCTCGCGGACGCCCTCCAAGACGCCGGGTGCGACAGCGAAGGTGTGTTAAACCACTGCCGCGGGCCGGGGTTGCACGTGCGCGGGTGCTGGGTCGTTGATCTAGTGCTGGGGAAGGGATGACCCGTTGGTCGCAAAGAGCACGAGTGCGGAGGCGATGGATGAACGAGAAACGCTGGTTCGCCTGCAAAGAGCCGCGTGCACTCCTCGAACACGTCGGGAAGACCGAACTGTGGACGGGTCGAAAGGTGCGGCTGTTCGCGGTCGCGTGCTGTCGGCGGCTCGCCCACCTTATGCCCGGAAAGGTCGTTCGTGCGGCCCTCGAAACCGCCGAGCAGTTCGCGGACGGGCGGGCCACCGCGAAGAAGCTCAAGTCGGCGGCGGATCACGCCTGGGCGGCGCAACGGGGGCCGTTCCTCGACGACGAGCGGGCGGAACTGGGTGCCTACGCGACCGCGGCCGAGGCCGTGTACCGGCTCTGCGGCCCGCCGGACGCGATGGACATCACTGAGGTGCTGGACGGGATTTACAGCGCGACCGTGTGCGACCCCGATAACCCCGAAGAAGAGGACACCGTTCAGGTCGCGTTCGTCCGCGAAATCTTTGGAAACCCGTTCCTCCCGGTCGCGTTCTCTCCTTCGTGGCGCACGTCCACGGTTCTCGCGCTCGCGTCCCAAATGTACGAATCGCGTGACTTCAGCGCGATGACGATCCTCGCGGACGCGCTCCAAGACGCGGGCTGCGACAACGACGACATCCTTGCGCACTGCCGCGGCGATGGTCCACACGTTCGCGGGTGCTGGGTCGTCGATCTGGTCCTCGGTAAGGCGTAGCCGCTTCCGCTCGTCGCGTGCGTCGGTACACTGATCGCGTCCCGCCGTTCGCACCCCCGTGGGCCACGTCATGGTTCGCACCACCCGCTTCGCGCTACCGGGCCTCGCGCTCGTACTTTCTGCGGTCGCGTTCGGGCAACCGAAGCAGCCGGAGCCGACGCCCGAAGAGAAGGCCGCACGCGAACGCATGACCGCGAAGGTCGGGGTGAAGGCGTTCGCGTTCGTTGGCGAGAAACTGCCGACCACCACGCACACGATCCCCGGCGGCGGGGAGGCAACCGTCACCTGGTACGACCCGTCCGGGGCGAAGGTCGTTACCGCGAACGCGCCGGGCGCGTACCTCGCGGTCGCCGAGGTGCCGGTGAAGGACGGCCCGCCGGCCACCCGGTTCGTCACGCTGTACCGGCTCGCGGCCGAGGACGCGAAGGACTGGACGTTCGACGCCGCCAAGCCGGAGGAACTCGCGAAACTCGCCGGCGTCGATGTGGGGCTCGTCAAGAAGCAGACGAAGCTCGTCGAGGGCGTGTGCAAGAACCGCCCGCTGAGCGATCTGGCCGCGGACGAGCGGTTCGCACGACTGCTCGTCGGGCTGTCGCTGATGCCAAAGGATGTCGAGAAGGTGAGTCGCCTCAACGACGCGTTCGCGTACGAGCGGCAGGCGTGGGTTACGGTGCGGCGGAAGATCACCGGGCTGGACAAGGAGTTCCCCAAACCAGTCGATGAGCCGACCGGAATCGCGGGGTTAGCCACGCCGGTCGTCCGCGAGGGCACCGAGGCCGAGGCAAAAGTAAAGCCCGGCACGGCAGAGAAGATCGACGCGGTGCTGACCGAGTGGGCCAAGGACGACGACCAGGCGTTCGCGGTGTGCGTCGTGCGCAACGGCGTGATCGTGCTGCACAAGGCGTACGGCACCCGCGACGACAAGCCGATGACCGTGGACACGCCGAGTTGGATGGCGTCCGTCACCAAGCCCATGTCCGCGTCGCTCGTGCTCATGCTCGCGGACCGCGGGCTGCTGAAGCTCGACGACCCGGTGAGCAAGTTCTCGCCCGCGCTCCGCGACATCAAGGTCGCGAAGCCGCTGCTGATCCGGCACCTGCACACGCACACCAACGGGCTCGACAAGTTCCCCGCCGGCGACGACGCGCAAAACGACCTCGAGTACCGGATCGCGGACTGCTACCCGGTGCTCAAAGTCGGCAGCGCGTGGGCGTACAACGGGGGCGGGTACGCCCTGGGCGGGAAGGTCATCGAGAACGTCAGCGGCGAGGCGGTGCCGCTGTTCTACAAGAAACACCTGCTGGACCCGCTCGGCTGCGCCGGCACCGAGGTGAGCGGCACCCACGCCGACGCGTACAGCGTCCCGCTGGACGTCGCCAAGTTCGGGCAGATGCTCCTCAACCGCGGCGCGTACGGCAAGTACCGATTCTTCTCGGAAGCGACCTTCGAGTTGATGCTGCCGCGCAAACTCGCGACCGAACTCGGCCCGGACGCGACCAAGACGTTCGGGTTTGGGCTGGACGGTCAGCCGAAGAAGTTCGGGCACGGGGCCGCGTCAGCCGCGACGTTCTCCGTCGACGTGGACCAGAAGCTCGTCGTCGTGATGACGCGGAACAAGATGGGGAAGAATCAGGGCAAGTACAGCGGCAAGTTCATGGCCGCGATCACCGCCGGGCTGGAACCGCTGAAGTGATCGTGTCGGAGTGAGGTGGGAGCGGTCGCGATCGCTTCGCGACTGCACGACTCCTGCGACTTCACCGCGATGCCGACCAGCACCATCAGGGTTCGGCCACTAGGGGGGCGGGATGGCTCAACGACATACCGTTTTCCTGAAGCGCGGTGCGGCGCACGTGACCGCCGATCAGGTGTTGCGGTCGATCCGCGACGTCGGATGGGATCTCGTCGCGGAGGCGTGCGACGTGCCCCGCGCCCGGATCGGCGAAGCCGACGAGCACCTCCGGGTCGAGTGGATCGGACCGCCGGGCGTGCTCTGCTGCGACCTCTACTACCGCCCCGGCGACCACCGCCCGGTGCGGATCGAGGGCTGGAAGACGGCCGACATCGCCGCCGGGGTGATCGAGGAGGTCATTGAGAACCTGGACCCGAAGGCTCGCGGGCACGCGAAGGTCCGCGCCTTCCTCGAAGGGTGCGTGGACACCGTGTCCGCGTCCTACGGGTCGGCCCGCGGCGAGGAGATGGCCCCGATTCTGGGGTCGCAGGTGTGCCTGTGGTTGGCTCAAGAGTTCGACGGCATCGTCCGCGACCCTCGCGGGGACTGGTACGAGCCGACAGACGGGTTGGACTTTAAGCGGCTGTAGGCCGGGCCGAACCAGGCCGCGTGTTGTCAACCGGCGATCCTTGGCGACCGCCTAGGGTCCAACGGTGTCTTGAGCACGCCGGCGCAAGGTCGCGAGCAACTTCCGCAAGCCCGCCCCCGACGTGGCAACGAAACGGGCCGGGATTGCTCCCGGCCCGCTGTGTTCCCGCGGCGTCTACTTCAAGACCTGTAGCGCGAAGGGCTCACGGCACCGCCGAAGTGTTCCGGGTTCCCGGACACCGGGAACGACGGCTGGCGGTGTTGATCCAGACCCGGCGTCCGGGAACCCGGAACACTTCGACAGCGGTGCTGGAACAGCCCTCCCCGCGTGGGATGGGCTGGCAGCAGCTCGGACGACGCAACATCGTCCTGGTGGAAACCCACCGAGCTAAACCGACCACGGGAACGAGGGACAGCGTAACCGAGCGGGAGGCGAGCCGCAAGGCGCAGGGACGACGCGGGCTT
>DASWYH010000831.1:0-4811 GCA_036405095.1 Gemmata sp.
ACGGCATATTTGTCCTTCGCGCGCACATCAATGACGCGGTAATCTTTCAGTTTCGGGTCGCCCACTTCCACGAGCAAGTTGGGGGTCGGGTATTTCGCGGGCGGTTCTGCGCCGACCAGGTGGACAGCGAGGAGCAGTGTCGTCATCATGTCCGGAGTCCTCCCGTGAAGCTGATGGGCACGGTCCACCCTACAAGAGCCGAGCGAACCATGTCTACCGATCTTTCCCGCCGGGCAATGCTGGCCGGTGTCGCCGGGGGGCTCGCTCTGAGTACCCGTGGAGCAAAGGCCGACGCACCGAAGGGCCGTTTCGGGTACTGTCTCAACACCAGCACCGTGCGCGACAGGGACGGGAAGTCGCGCCCGATCACGGAACTCATCGACATCGCATCCAAGGCCGGCTACGAGGCGTTCGAGCCGTGGGTGTCCGAAGTTGATGCGTACCTGAAAGCCGGCGGGACGCTGAAAGAGCTTCGCAAGCGCGTCGCGGACGCCGGTTTGAAGACCGCGGACCTGATCGGCTTCGCGGAGTGGATCGTTGAGGACGCCGACCGCCGGAAAAAGGGTTTGGAGCAGGCGAAGCGCGACATGGGCTGGGCCGCGGAACTGGGGTGCCCGCGCGTCGCCGCTCCGCCCGTCGGCGCGACCGGGGGCAGCAGCAAGCGCGACGACCCGAAGTTCACGCAGCCCATTGTTGACCTCGTCGCCGCTGCGGACCGTTACCGGGCGCTGCTGGATTTGGGCACCAAGATGGGCGTAACGCCCGTGGCCGAGGTGTGGGGGTTCTCGAAAACGATGCGGCGGCTGGGCGAGGCGCTCCTGGTCGCGATCGAGTGCGGGGACGCACGCGGGTGCGTTCTGCCGGACGTGTATCACCTCTACAAGGGCGGTTCGGATTTCGCGGGCCTGCCGCTGCTCTCGGCTTCGGCAATCGGGATCTTCCACGTCAACGATTACCCCAGGATCGAGCGCGACAAGATCAACGACGCGGACCGCGTGTATCCCGGCGACGGCATCGCGCCGCTCAAGGAGGTGTTCGCGACCCTTCGGAAGATGAACTACACCGGGTTCGTGTCGCTGGAGTTGTTCAACCGGGACTACTGGAAGCAGGACCCGCACGCGGTCGCGAAGACCGGCCTGGCGAAGATGAAAGCCGTTGCGGAGTGATCGGCTCTGCGGAGCGCGGCCGTCCCGGCCGCTTTCGCTCGACCCGCGGAGTTGGGTCGCGAAGAACCGCTCGACGACACGCGGCGACCAGGGCGGCCGGGACGGCCGCGGTCCCCGGAAGGGCACGCTGTGGAGCGCGGGCCTCTGGCCCGCTTGGGTCGCCGGGCGGTGTTACCGAGCGGTCCTTCGGGAGCCTCATCCGCTTCCCCAAGCAAGGCGGGGGCGGCCGCGCTTCACAGCGAAAGGTCACTCCGCTTCGCAACACCTCGGGGCCAACGAGCGGCCGGGACGGCCGCGGTCCCAGGGACCAACGTTACCCCACCACACTGCTATCTCGCACCACGAGCCGACCCGGCAACAGCACCTTCGCGAACGGGTCGTCCGGGTGCGCAATCCGGTTCGTCATCACCCGCAGCGCGGTTCGCGCGATCTCCGCCGATGGGTAGGTGTAAGAGGACACCCCGAGCGCGAAGCTCTGCCCGATCGGCAGATCGTCGCACCCCACAACCGCCACGTCGCGGGGCACATTCAGGCCCCGGCGGAACAGTTCCAGAATCACCCCGACCGCAACGTAATCCTGATAGCAGATCGCACCATCGGCACCGGCCCGAACCAGCTCGTTCGCGACCCACGGGTACGCTTCGCGCGCGTCCCGGTTCTCCGGCACCCACAAAACAATGGGCAGGCACCCCGGCCCCGCTTTTTGCAGCGCGGACAGGTAGCCCGCGAGCCGGTCCGTGTGTGTGCTCGTCGGCGAGGCCACCACACACGCGATCCGCTTGCGCCCGAGCCCGAGCAGGTGTTCGGTGCAGCGGAACCCGCCATCGAAGTGGTCCGACGCGACGAGGTCGCACCCCAGCGTGCGGTGCTCGCCGCGCAGGTTGCGGTCGAGCAGCACCACCGGCAGCCCGCGCGCGCGGCACCCGGCCAGGAACCACTCGTCCTGGCGGCACGCCGTTTCCGAGACCCGCGAGGGCAGGAAGAACACCCCCTGCGCGCCGCTCGCCGCAGCGCCGGCGGCGGATCGGTCGGCTTCGGCACGGTCGGCCGCCGGCGCCAGTTCGAGCGGGCGCAGCAGAAAGGCCCCTTCGGCGCTCATCTGCTCGAACCCGACCTTCACCACCGCCTCGGACGCGCTCTGCCACGGTCCAGGCGACACGCGCATGACAACCGCCCACTGCGAAACCGGGGGCACGGGACCGCCCGCGGCGCGTTCGCCCGCGGCGTAAGACCCGGACCGGTCGCGGGTGACCACCAACCCGCGGTCGCGGAGCAATTGGAGCGCCCGGCTCGCGGTGAACGAGGACACATCGTAGGCGTCCGCGATGTCGCGCACGGTGGGCATCTTGCCGCTGTCCCACTCGCCGGCCCTCAGCCTTGCGGCGAGTTGGTCCGCGAGGTGAACGTATTTCGGGGACGAGGAATCCACGGGCGATTCAGACCGAGACACATGAGGCTCCAGCAAAACAGTAGCAAGCTGTGTCACTCAGTCACGGAGCGGCCCGTGCCAAAGCAAGCAAATCATAGCGCAGATATCACCCATCATAAAATGTAACAATAACCAAAGGCAATTCAACACAAGCCCGATGAGCTTCGCCAGTTTCTGATTGCTACAGATTTTCGCCTCGCTAGTCAATTCTTCACATCGTGCGGGTTGCGTCGCCTTATCTGCATCAGTATCGTCTCATCACAGATTCGCAGTTACAGCCCGGTTGTATCATTCGTTACACGGGAGTTATCCATGATGCGCGGCATCCGCAAAGTAAAACCGGGTTTCACGCTAATCGAATTGCTGGTGGTGATCGCGATTATCGCGATCCTCATCGGGCTGCTACTCCCGGCCGTCCAGAAGGTGCGCGAGGCGGCGGCCCGCATGTCCTCGCAGAACAACCTGAAACAGATGGCGCTGGCGACACACAACTACCACGACGCGAACAACCAGTTCCCGTGCTCGTGGAACGACTGGGACGGGAGCGATTCGGCCACCATGTGGAACCGGGCCGGGTCGTCGCACTTCTACATCCTGCCCTACGTCGAGCAGGACAACGTCGCGAACAAAGCGAATCTGGGAACCACGAACTACTTCTGGACGGTCTATATCGGCTACCCGGTGAAGACGTACCTCAACCCGTCGGACCCGTCCACGCCCGCGAACGGGATGTACGCCGACCCGGGCAACTACGGGGTCACCGGGTACGCGGCCAACTATCAGGCCCTCGGGTGGTGGTTCAAGACGACGAACAACAAGGTCATGCGCATGACCTCGCTGACCGACGGCACGTCGAACACGATCTTCTACGCCGAAAAGACCACACTGTGCATGAACAACTCGATCCCGTCGGGTTACAGCGGGGCGAAGTACCCCATCTGGGCCTACGGGCGCACATCGTGGAAGGAGTGGAACCCGGTGTTCGGCTATCAGATCACCGGGTCCGCGTCCAAGTTCCAGGTGAACCCGACGTTCGCGGCCACGACCTCGAGCTGTGACCCGCGGCTCGCCAGCGCGCCGCGCGCCGCCGGCATCCTGGTCGCGCTGGGCGACGGGAGCGGGCGCCTGGTGTCCGCAAGTGCGGACCCGAACACGTGGTGGGCGGCCTGCACCCCGGATCAGGGTGAAGTTCTCGGTAGCAACTGGTAACCCACCGGAAAGGGCACGCGATGCGAGCGGCGATTCTCGCAGCGGCTACGGTCGCTGTGGCGGTTCTGATCGGGTGCGGCGGGAACGTGCCTCGGGGCACCGTTCACGGCACACTGAAGTTCCAGGGCAGACCGCTGACCGGCGCCACGGTGGTCTTCATCGCCTCGGACAACCGGACGCACGTTCTGGACGTGAAGGCGGACGGCACCTACTCCGTGAGCGGGGTGGCTCTGGGACCGGTGAAGGTGTCGGTACAGCCCGCCGCCGAGCGGGTATCGGCAAAGGGGCAGTTCGACCCACCCAGCAGCGAGGCGAAGGGCGTGAAGGACGAAAAGGCCGGGCTCAAGTCGCCTTCTGTGCCCGAACCGAAAACCAAGATCGCCCAGAGAATCCCGGCGCACTACTCGGACGCCGAGAGGTCCGGGCTGACCTTCGACCTGAAAGAACCCGACCAGGAGTGGTCGGTGGACCTGAAGTAGCACGATCACACTGGGAGGTCACCGATACCGGTTCGGTAATTGAGGCCGTACCGCCCCTGGATCGCCCGCAACCCGTTCCGCCCGAAAAGGGCCGGGCGGCCGCGGGCGGTGAAGCGCAAACCTCCAGGGGCGAACTCAGCACCCGAACGGAAGGAGCCGCACGGGGACGGGGCCGTCGGTTCCGGGGCAGGCCCACCGATCGAGGCTGTGAACGCGGACGCGAAAACCACCACCACGCCGGCGATACTCTCGCAGCGCGGTCACCGAATTGGGGTGTGGGGCGCCACCGAGTAGCGTGGAGTTGGCGCTTGGGAAGGAGGAGCGTGCCCTCGTAACCGTCGTCGATGGTGGCGGGAGGCTCATGAGGTGTCAGGGTTGGGGAAGGAGCGGTGGGATGCTGACGATTTGGCGGACAGTCCAACTGCTTAGTTCTGGGCCATGGTGCGGGTTACGAATTGGTGGGGTGTGAGGTAGCCGATCGCCGAATGCTTCCGCTCGAATCGGTAGTACCTCACGTACTCCGCGACG
>DASWYH010000832.1:0-7398 GCA_036405095.1 Gemmata sp.
GTCGGCCGACTTCCGGCCCTTCTCCAGAGCCCGCCGCTCCTCGTCGCTGAGGACGCGGACGAAGGTTCGTGCCTTGTTCATGCCGGTAGGATACGACCCCTCCTAGATTCGAAAACCGTCAGCAATGAACCCGCACTAGCGAGTATAAAAGCTATTGCCAACGCGCCGGCCAAGTTCTCGCTCGATTCGCTTGTGCTCGAAAACGCACTAACCGGCTTCGCCACAGACGCTCTGGAAGTCCTCTCAACCGCGCCGCGGTTCGCCACACTCAAGAAACTGAGCCTCCGGTACAACGAACTCACAGCCGACGACATTCGCCTTCTGCTCGCTTCCGAAACGCTTCCGCGATCTCTCGATATCGATCTCTTTGGGAACTACTTCAGTTCGTCTGATTTCGCTGGCGCTCTTGCGGAGCGGTTCGGTTCCGAGTTTGATGGAGAAGATGACGAAGACTGGGGCTGAATCTCGCAGATCCTAACATGCAGAAGCACCCCGATGCCGATTCGTTCGTGCGGGAGCACCTGCGGCAGCCCGCAAACGCGACCACGCGCCTCGTGTTCGCCGACTGGCTCGAAGAGACCGGTGCGCCCACCAACGTCGCCGAGGCGAATTACATTCGCCTGCGCGAACAGGCCGAACGGCACGGCCCCAATACCGAAGAACGCACGCGGGCACTCCGGCAAGCAAGCATCTCCGCCGAGCGAGTCCGTGCGAAGCTCGCGCTGGCGGCGCGGGCGTTCGTTCGTAACCCCGAGGCGGTGCTGCAACTCCTCCCGCCGCCGAACGTCACCGTGCGGGTCGCTGACTACAACACCCCAATCGCGGTGCGCGAACTCGTCCCGGAGTCGGTGGCACGCGAGAACCTGGTGCTACCGCTCGATTTACAAGGGCGAACACTCTTCGCCGCAACCCCCGCGCACAACTTCGAAACCGCCGAGAGCCTCAGATTCATCCTGGTCAATGACATCGCCCTAGTGGGCGCCGAGCAGGCTGACGTTCAAGCGGCGATCAACCGCCAGTACGGGCAGACGGAAACGGAATCCGTCGATTGCGTCTCCTACGAAAGTCCGCTCATCGGGTTGGAAGGCGACGAGGTGTCCAGCCTCCTGTTCGGCATCTTCCACATAGCCTTCAGCAGCAATGGTGTTACGGGCTTCACAATGAAAGCGACCGCCGCCGGGTGCGCGGTCCGCTACTACGCGGGCGAAACGGTCGTAAGCGAGGAGTGCTACGACCCGAGCACGTACACCCGCCTCCTGGAACACCTGCTCGCGCAACCGAATGACGCGGAGTACACGCGAGCCGGGTACATGTGCGCCGATCTGGACATTCCCCTGTTGAGCAACCGCCGCTTCCCGGTCACCCTCGAACGGCCGCCCGTGCGCGATCAGAACTGGTTTCGACTGCGCTTCCGCTGGTGACCTCCGAACCCCCTCCCCTTCCCCGTGTCCCTTCAACCGCCGATGCACGAACTTTTCGAACACACCGCTGACCTCGGGCTGCGGGCCACCGCACCGGACCTCCCTTCGCTGTTCGCGGAGATGGGGCGGTGCCTGCTTTCCGCAATGGTGGAAGACCCGGCGAGCGTGCGGTCGGCGCAAGAAGTGCGGATCGAGATTGCGGGCTCGGACCGCGAGTTCCTGCTGTTCGATTGGCTCAAAGAGTTGCTCCTGCGGTTCGAGACGGATCGCCTGTTGTTCGCCGCTTTTGAGGTCACGTTGACCGCAACTGGTCTCGAAGCCACGGCGCGGGGCGAAAACTACGACCCCGAGCGCCACGCGCTCGCGCACGAGGTGAAGGCGATCACGTACCACGAGCTGAAGGTCACCGAACACACCGACGGGTGGCTCGCCGAAGTCATCGTCGATATTTGAGGAACACATGGCGAAGGAAGGCTACACCGGGCCGCTCGAAAGTATCGGGTGCTGCTGTCACCGCATCCCGAAGAGCTACAAGCCCGGAATGCGCGTGCCGGGCCACATCTACGCGAGCGACAAGTTGCTCGAAGCGATCCGCAAGGACCAGGCCCCCGATCAGGTGGCGAATGTCGCCACGCTGCCCGGGATCCAGGTCGCCAGTATCGCGATGCCCGACATCCACTGGGGCTACGGGTTCTGCATCGGCGGCGTCTGCGCCACCGATCCGGAAGAGGGCGGCGTGATCTCCCCCGGCGGGGTCGGGTACGATATCAACTGCGGCGTCAGATTAATTAAGACGAACCTCTTCCTGGACGATGTGAAGCGGCACATCAAGGAACTGGTCAAAGCGCTCTTCTACACGATCCCGAGCGGGGCCGGGCGCACCGGGCGTTACAAGTTCGACCCCGCCGAGACCCGCCGGCTCATGGGCGAGGGGCCGAAGTTCGTGATCGCGCGCGGGCTGGGCGTCCCGCGCGACCTCGACCACACCGAAGCGAACGGCCTCATCGAAGGGGGCGACCCGCACCAGGTGAGCGACCACGCGGTGAAGCGCGGTGCCGAGCAGTGCGGCACACTCGGGAGCGGGAACCACTTCCTCGAAGTGCAGGTCGTGGATAGCGTCTTCGATGCCGACGTGGCGAGAGCGTTCGGCCTCGAACTCAACCAGATCTGCGTGATGATCCACTCCGGGAGCCGGGGTCTGGGCTACCAGGTGTGCGACGACGCACTCGCGACGTTCCGCAACTGTCCGCAGAAGTACGGGTTCGAGTTGCCCGACCGGCAGCTCGCGTGCGCGCCCGTGGATTCGCCCGAAGGGCGCAAGTACATCGCGCAGATGCGGGCCGCCGCGAACTACGGGTTCTGCAACCGCCAACTGCTCATGCAGCAAGCGCGCGAAGTGTTCGCGAGCGTGTTCGGCCGCAGCTGGGAGGACCTCGGCATGGAGCAACTGTACGATGTGGCTCACAACATCGCGAAGCTCGAAGAGCACACCGTCGAGGGCAAGAAGAAGAACGTCTGGGTCCACCGCAAGGGCGCGACCCGCGCGTTCCCGGCGGGGCACCCCGAAGTCCCCGAGGCGTTCCGGAGCGTGGGCCAACCGGTCATCATCCCGGGCGACATGGGGCGCGCGTCGTGGGTGCTGGTCGGCGCGCCGGGCGCGATGGAGAAGACGTTCGGCACCACGTGCCACGGCGCGGGCCGCGCGATGAGCCGAACCGCGGCGCTCAAGGACGGGGTGGGGCGCAAGATCGACCGCGAACTCGAACACAAGGGCGTGATCGCGATGGCGTCGAGCCGCAACGGGCTCGCGGAGGAGCAGCCGAAGGCGTACAAGAACGTGGACGACGTGGTCGAGGTCGTCCACGAAGCCGATCTGTCGCGCCGAGTCGCCCGGATGCGCCCGCTCGGCGTCATCAAGGGTTAAGAGAATGGGCCGGGGGTCGTTGGGGTGAGGGGCGTAGAGCTATGAAACGAAGCCCCAGCCCCTGACGACCCCCGGATACGGCTAGTTGCGCCCCGGAACACCCTTAGAAAAGGGTGGCGGCTTATCCACCTTTGGGAGGTTAAACGGCGGCAAGTCGTTTGACCCGCTCTTCACCCGGTGGGTCAGGGTCGAGTGCGTTCCGTCGTACCAACCCATCAACCGGTCCGTGTCTTCCTGGGCCTCGCCCTCGGCCTGAAGGTTCTTTTCTCCGGGCCATCTAAAGACGATCTGATACCCGCCCTCCGGCGCGCCGTCGCCCTCGGCGAACGTTGTGAGTGCGAACGTACCGTCCGCACCAGTCACGCCCCGCGGGTTGTGTGGGATGTGTGGGACCATCGGTGCATCCGACGGGATGAAGGTGACGACCACCCCGACCGCCGGCTTCCCATCGTACATCACCTTACCACGCACCGGGTGCGGAAGGAGCGCGTTCGGCTCGGGGGCCGACGACGAACACCCGGCGACGAGCAGGACAAACGGAAACAGGAGCAGAGCAGCGCGAGTCATGGTCGATCCCCCGGGTCAGTTCTCAACTGCTGTCTCACCACCCGCGCGCGTGATCAGCTTCACGAACTGCCGGATGTCCATCGACTGTTTGACGAACCGCACCGACCCGTCGGCCATGACGTGGTGCGCCCCGCCCAGGTGGAAGCTATACACCTCGTTGTTGTTCGAACAGTTGGTGTGGCACGAACCGCCCCCGGTGCCGGTGGCGTTCATCCCGTGAGTGATGTACTCGTTGTTACGGTCCGCCCAACCGCCGTCGGTCTGCCCGTTGGCGATCGCCAGCTTGCCCGCCTGCCACTCATCCGGGCGCCCGGCGATCTCGGAGATGAGGAACGTGTTCGACGCCCCGTCCTGCACTTCCGCGACCGAGTACACCCGATTCACGACCAGGATGCCGGTGTAGTCGGGCACGATGTCGCACACCCCAGCGGTCTCGGCCAGTTCCTTGGCGTACCCGTTGTCCGGGGCGTAATCGGACGGCGGGTTCTTGGCCCCGGCGACCCGCTCGCACACGCGCGTCTCACCGCCCGGCACAGTTGGGCACATGAAGATCGAGATCCGATTGGCAATCGCGGCGCGGTTGTTCGCGTGGTCCCACGAAACAGTCATCGAGTACTGTTTCTGAACATTGTCCTGTTCGATGTACGGCAGCGCGAACACCGCCCAACTGTGGTTCACATTGAATACGGTCATGCCGACCTTCTTCAGGTGCGACTGGCTGGTGCCGCTCGTGGTGGACGCTGCGGCGCCGGGCGGAAACACGCCGTATGTGGCGTGAAAGTTGTTCAGCGCCAGCCCGACCTGCTTCATGTTATTCTGGCACTTCGACCGGGCCGCGGCCTCGCGCACTTTTTGCACGGCGGGCAGCAATAAGCCGATCAGAATCGCAATAATCGCAATCACCACCAAGAGTTCAATCAGCGTGAACGCCCGGCGGCGAGATCGCGGATGGATCATCGAAAGAAGGCCCCATAGAGGAGGAAGCCGCCGACGCCCGACGGCAAAGTAATGTAGGCAACTGGAAAACGGACGTCAGAAATCGGCGTTGATGACTTCGCCATCGTTGATCAGGCACACCCGCATCCAGTTCGCGGAATCGACCCCGTAGCGGATGAACCGGACCGAGCCGTCACCCATCGCCGCGGTGAACCCGCCCGAGTGCGACCCGCCGAACCGGACAGACCAGTGGTTCGGGCTGGACACGAACGGGTGCTTGTCGTCTGGTTCCGGTACCGCCTCGCCGAAGCGCTCGTGGTCCTGGTCCCATCCGGAGTTGTGCCACGTTTCATTGTCACCGCCGGCCGCACCGAGCCGAGCGCGGTGGCACTGTTTCTCCCCGACCAGGAGCGTGTTGGACAGCCCGTCCGTTACGTCGCTCAGGGTCCGCTTCTGGTTGGGCAGAGTGCCGGCCGGTTGCGGGAGCACGGCCCACTGGCGCACCAGCATCCCGCTCTTTCCGGCCTCGCTCATGTTGCGCCCGCCGTTGCCCGCGTAGTCGCACCGAGCCCCGTCCGAGTACACGATCGGCTGCCGCCGGGTCGGGCAGTAGTAGCTCTTGACCGCGGTATTCTGGATGGTCGCGTCGTCTGGGTTGTTGTAAAGGTTGCCCTGCTCGATGTAGGGCAGCAGGTGGAACATCCAGGACCACGCGACCCGGTTGCCGGTGTCCGATTCGCAGCAGGTCTTGACCGGCCCGTCGGACCCGGCGTGCGGGAGCCGGTCGAGCGCGCCGTGGTGGCTGTGGAACGCGAGCCCGATTTGTTTCAGGTTGTTTGTGCAGCTCATGCGGGCGGCGGCTTCGCGCACCTTCTGCACGGCGGGCAGCAACAGCCCAATCAAAATTGCGATAATCGCGATGACCACCAACAGCTCGATAAGAGTAAATCCGCGTGGCGCGTTTGAACGCGTCATCAAATGAGCCTCGGGTAGGGTGCCAGTTGGGGCGAGTTACACCGGTTAGGGGCGGGCAACAGAACGATCTTGGGCTTTGGTGTAACTACCCTATCCGAGGAAACGCGGGCTGGTGCGGGGCCGAATTGCAGAACTCTTCGCGAGCCATGTTGCGACCAATTCCGTCACCCTAAGTAATTACCAACACAGGGCTAACGTATTTATGAAGAACCCGTGCAAATCAAATGAATACTGGTAAGGGGCCTCATCACGATCCCCGATTCGCGTTCATCGAACTGGCGGATCGGCGACGAACGCTCCGGCCGCACGCAAACGCGCCAGTTCCTCGCGCAGCGCGGTCGCGTGGCTCGCTCCCCAGGGCAGGCGGTCGCGGGCGAGCAGTTCGGACTCAATGGTGGCAACAAACGCCACCACCTGGTGACACAACTTCTCCCGGAGCGAACAACCCAGAACGGACGCGTTCAGCGAATTCATACCGTCGGGGCCGTTGGCCTGGCGGAACTGTTCGGCAGCGTCCAGCAGGGGAGTGCGGTGGCGGATGATCTGCAACGCCAGGGTGCGTTTTGCGCGCGTCCGGGCCGCCACTGCGTCCACCGCCGGCCCCGGCGGTTCAACCGTTCGCACACAGGGTCCGCGCTCGGTTGAAAGCCGTTTCGGCACCGCCCAGCAAAGCGCCGCGGAACCGACCGCGGCGCTCAGCACCACCGCGGCGCAGGAGAGTTTGCGCATGGAGCCCCCGCAGGGCGCCTCGTATCGCGGGCGACCCGAAAAGCGGTAACAGGCAGGAACCGGTCGTGGCGGGCGCCGGCGACCACACCAAATTAGTGCCCGCTCGGCTCGAAATGGGTCGCGGAATTCTGCCACCTGTTGTAACGGGTGGTTGCACCGAGGGGGCTTCTCCTGAACGATGAACCGGTCGCCGGTCTTCAGTGAGTAATTGGGTTTCGCGGACCCGGACTTCGGATCGCCTCCAGGTCAACCGGGAGCAAGGGTCCGTCACGAAGGCCCGCGTACCACACCAACCGGCCCGAGCAAATGAGCCGACCCCAACCCGTCACCAACCAGAAACGCTCGCAGGAGCGCGCCACCGGCCGCGGGCGCGTCCGCCGTGAACCGGTGCAATCGGGTGACGGCGTTCATGGTCCCTCCGGTTCGGCTCTCGGGAGTGAGTGGCCCGCCGCGCGCGCCGCGCGTCCACGAGTTTCGCCGCTCGTCCGGTTCCGCCGGGACTTCGGCACCGACCCGGCGGGTATCCCGTCGCGGGCGCCAATTGCGCCCTGAGGCCCGAGAACCTATTGACCTGTCATCAATGGCGGTTGCAGCCGAAGTTTGCGCCCGTAATAATAACCGCAAGCCTCACCCGGTCAGGACGAGCGGGTGAGATTCCCCGGTCGCGGTTGTGCCGCCGCCGGTCCGTCACGGACGACACGCGCCCCGTTCAACCTCAATAGTGACCCCGGTTCGCCCGTCGCACCTCGGACCCGCTGAGCGCGGGGCTTGACACCGACGACCGCTTGGCCGTCGCGTGTTCGGGGCGCGGAACCAGCCCCATCTGGTTCCGCGCCCCGAACACGC
>DASWYH010000833.1:0-2053 GCA_036405095.1 Gemmata sp.
CGCTGCGTGGCGTGGCGTGTGGCGAAGGAGGCTACGCTTTTGCCGATCGACTCCAACCGGGCAGCGCGTGCGGCCGGGTTCGAGTAGAGTCCGGCGGGGCCGGTGGACGGCAACCGATCGGCGAAGCGTGCGGCCGGGACGGCCGCGGTCCCAGGGAACACCGCTACTTTTGACCCCGGTTCGCGGGCCTCGATATCAAGCGCGGAGCCTCTCCCCATGTCGCTCTTCTCTGGTCCTTGTTACGGCCCGTCCCGGCGCGAGCTGCTCCGCGCCGGGGGGCTGTCCGCGTTCGGTTTAACGCTCCCGCAGTTGCTCCGCGCGCGGGACACCGGGCACGGCCGCCGGGCGAAGAGCGCCATCGTGCTGTTCCTGATGGGCGGGCCGCCGCAGCACTCGACCTGGGACCCGAAGCCCGACGCGCCGGCCGAAATCCGGTGCCCGTACGGGCCGATCGGAACCGCCGTGCCGGGCGTCCGCATCGGGGCACTGTTCCCGAACGTGGCCCGGCACGCGGACAAGCTATGCTTCCTGCGCGGGGTGACCACCGGCGATAACGCCCACTCGTCGAGCGGGTATCAGGTGCTCACCGGGGTGCCCCACAAGCCGCTGAACGCCGAGAACGTGAACCCGGGGGCGCCCAACGATCACCCGACCCTCGGCGCCGTGGTGCGCCGGCTCCGCGGCGACCGGAACGGGCTCCCCGGGGCAGTCCGGCTGCCGATGCACATCTTCAACACGGACAGCTCGGTGTGGCCGGGCCAGGATGCGGGGTTCCTGGGCCGCAACAGCGACCCGTGGCTGTTCCGCTGCGACCCGGCCGCGCCCGCGTTTCGGGTGCCCGAGTTGGCCCTCAACCCCGACGTCTCGCTCGCCCGCATGACCGAGCGGCGCGACCTGTTCCGGCTCCTCGACCGCGGCCTCGGGGGCGCCGGTGACTCGCGCGGCGGGCCGTCGAACCGGTACACGGAGCAGGCGTTCGACCTGCTCGCGGCCCCGGCGGCGCGGGCCGCGTTCGACCTGGCGCGCGAGGCCCCCAAGGCGCGCGACGCCTACGGGCGCACGCAGTTCGGCCAGAGCTGCCTGCTCGCCCGGCGGCTCATCGAAGCGGGGGTCGGGCTGGTTCACGTGAACTGGTTCCGCGGCCCCGAGGAGCCGAGCGACGCGCCGTGCTGGGACTCGCACGCGCGGGAACCGGAGCGGCTGAAAGCGGCCCTCGCCCCGGTCGCGGACCGGGCCATCGCGGCGCTCCTCGAAGACCTCTCCGACCGCGGGCTGCTCGGGGACACGCTCGTGATGGTGCTGTCCGAGTTCGGGCGCACGCCGAAGTTCAACGGGCGCGCCGGGCGGGACCACTGGGGGAACGTGTTCTCGGTCGCCCTCGCGGGAGCAGGGGTGCAGGGCGGGTCCGTGTACGGGGCGTCCGACAAGAGCGGCGCGTACCCGAAGGACGGGCGCGTCTCCCCGCAGGACATCACCGCGACCGCGCTCCAATGTCTCGGGTTCGAGCCGGGGGCGGAACTCTACGACACGCTGAACCGGCCGATCCCAGCGAGCCGCGGCCAACTGATCCGCGCGATTCTCTAGATCGCGCTGGCTGTGAGGGGCTCCCATGTGGCGGCGACCGTGCCAGGGAAGGGCGCCAAGGGGGCGTCACCGTGCGGCGGCACGAGCCCCCCGGCGGTGGGTGCGGTCGTGTGATCGGGGGGCTGGCATTACGAGCCGAGAGCCCCCCTGCGCGGCTTTGAGCGCGGACAGATGGGCAAATAAGGGGAGGAGCGGGGCAGCGGGTTTTGAATGGATGCGGAGTGTTCGTCGCTCCCCACGGCTCACTTGAAACGGCCGGCTCCTCGGCCCTGGTGTATTCTTCTGTGCCTTTGCGGTTCGAATCTTTTTTTCGGTGGGCCATACGGATCACTGAACACGTGAACCGGCTGTACTCGGTCTAACCCGGCCCTTCGTCCAGTCTGATGCTGCCCCACAGTTGCCAGACATCGGTGGCCAAGCGGTCGAACTTGGCTTCGGCTTCGTCCCCAGGTGGCCACGGTGCCCAGGA
>DASWYH010000834.1:0-2806 GCA_036405095.1 Gemmata sp.
AGGCGGGCACGGTTTCGGTGCCCGGGGTGTACGTCGGGTTTCCGGACAAGCTCCCGTTCGGTGCGTTTATGAACAAAGGGTTGACCATGAAGAGCGGGCAGACGCACACCCAGAAGTACACGAAACTGCTGCTGGAAAAGATTCAGGCCCGTGAGATCGACCCCTCGTTCATCGTCACCCACAGGTTGCCACTGGCCGACGGCCCGGCAGCGTACAAGGTGTTCCGCGACAAGCAGGACGGGTGCATCAAGGTCGTCCTCAAGCCGTGATCCGTGCCCGGACCGGGCCGTCACTTGTGCGGCCGGCTCGTCACCGGACGTGCCTCTCCCCAAATGGGGCGGCGCCCACGAGCCTTACTCAACAAGCCAAGCGAGCCGCGGACGGTGTCCGCGGCTCGCTTGGTAACCGGAGGGTGTTTCAATCCTGTTCCGCGCCGGTGGGTTTCCGTTCACGCTCCCCGGGGTGTACAACAAGATCATTAAGGTCGCTGGTCACTGGTCACGGTCGTCTCCCTTGTCTTGCGCCCGCGGACCGCTTGTGTCGTCGGTTCCATTTCTCACAAGCATTTCCAGGGACGGAACTCGCACCTTCCACGCCGGCGCCAGATCCTCCAGTACCCGGACCGTGTAATAACTGAGGTCGATCTGCCACCACCGCAGCCCGTGCCGCGCCGAGGTCGGGAACGCGTGGTGATTATTGTGCCAGCCCTCGCCCAAGGCCAGAACCCCGATTACCGCGTTGTTGCGGCTCTCGTCGCCCGCGTGGAACGGGCGACTCCCCCAGAGGTGGCACACCGAGTTCACACACCAATCTCAGGTGGTGTCCGGCTAGCACCCGTACCAGCCCGACCCACAGGCACCCGGTCAGCGCTCCCGGCCACCCACCGAACGCGTACCCGATCGTCGCCGGCAGCGCCAGCCCGAGCAGCGCCCACAGTAGGAACAGGTCGCTCACCAGCCACAGCATCCGGCTCTTGCGGAGGCCCGGTGCGTACCGGTCCAGGTCCGGCGGGTCGGCCGGCAGAGCCCACCCGATGTGGGCGTGCCAGAACGCCCGGAACCGGCCCCAGAACCCCGCCCGGTGCGGCGCGTGGGGTGCGTGCGGGTCCCCGTCGTGGTCGCTGAACCGATGATGAATCCGGTGCCGCCCGACCCACTCCAGCAGCGGCCCCTGGAAGGCCATGGACCCGAACATCCCGAGGGCGAACTGCACGGGTTTGGCGGCCTCGAACGAGCGGTGCGTGAACAACCGGTGGAACCCCACCGTGATCCCGAGCATGGATGCCAAGTACAGCCCCACGAACAGAACCAGATCTGCCCTCCCGAACCATCCGTACCGCCAGCCCAGTACAACCCCGGCGGCAAAGCCGACAAGCGGGATCGTGACCCCCGCGAGGACGATGGCCCACGAAATTACGGTCTTATGTACAGACGGCAAAACCGCACCCGGGATGCGGATGCGGTCCGTTACTTCATCGGTAGTCGTCACAGCGAAACTCTTACTCCAGGCGGATCAACGGATCACCGGCTCGGTAATATGCACGTCCCGCGCCAGTGCCCGGAGGAGCCGTGGTAGAGGGCGGAAGTCCCGACGACGCGGTTTGTCATCTCGCGTTGCTCTGTTCTGTACTTTCCGCGAATTTGCAGACCGGGAGGTGATGGCGGCCCGTTCGGAGTAGACGCGTGCCAGCTTGTCCGGGAGTATTTCGCAAACCGCGCGTGCCCGGTCCAGGCTCATTAGGACGTGGGCGCATCGCCTCAGGTCGAACGTGGCATCTCTGAACGGGACTGGCAAAGAAGCGAGGTCAATGCCTCACGCGTTGTTGCGTCATGGATGCACCGCGTGGTTGTTTTTGAGCGCCCACCGGAGCCACGCCCGCCAGAGGGTGTCAACGACCAGTACCAGTTGCTGCGGGTCCACCGGCTTGATGAACTTCAGATCGAACCCGGCGGCCTTGATTCGCGCCGCGTCCCGGTCGTTGCTGGCCGCGGTAACCGCCACCAGCACGATTGGTAAGCCGTTTGCCTGTTCCCTCAGCGCAACAGCCAACTCGTCGCCGTCCATACCCGGCATGTTCAAGTCGATCAGGCACACGCCCGGACGGAAGGTCGTGGCCTCAACGAGGGCACTGGGGCCGTCGTAACACGCCCGGGTCTGGAACCCGACGGCCCCAAGCAGATCCGCTGCCGAGTCCGCCAGGTCACGATTGTCGTCGATACACAGAACCCGAAGGGCCGGACCGTCCTCCGGCTGGATGTTGTGGCGCTGCACGTTCCGCCCCCCGCGTGTACCCCACGAGCCCTCCCGTGAGTGACGTAAAGCGTCCCCAACGATCGTATGGCAACTCGTGTGCCGTCTGCGAAGACAGCGTCTCAACAGGCGGCACAGCGATCGATTGAGAAACAAAAGGGATTCGTCTGACCCGTCGGCGCGCGAGGTGCGACTTGGCACCCGCATCGATATGCGCGCACCCACGCACCCGGCACATTGTTTGGGGAGTGGTAAGTGCACCTTCAGGCAGAAACCCCATGGCGGCGGCTGGCGCGGTTCAGAAGGAAGAGCTGGTACCGGTGCGGAGCCGCATCGCGTGGCCGGCGATCATCGGCGGGTCGGTCCTGGCGTTGTCCCTCTACTTCCTGCTGGCCCTGCTCGGGAGCACCATCGGGTTCTCGCTCGGTGACAAGGTGAGCCCCCACAGCCTGAGCGTCGCGGCTGCCGCGTACGTTATCGTGGTGACGGCGGGGTGCCTGTTCTTGGGCGGGTGCGTGGCGAGCCAACTCACCACGGGCGAGAACGAGATGGAGGG
>DASWYH010000835.1:0-3869 GCA_036405095.1 Gemmata sp.
CTTCACGTTCACTTCGGTCTTCTTGAGCGACCAGAACACGACCCGCGTGGCGGTATTCGCGGGCACGTCCACGGAGAACGTTCCGCTCGCGCCCTTCTTGGTTGCGAGCGCTTTGTCCTTATTATTCTCGGGTTCTTCCCATATCTCCCCGTCGGATGTTTTGAACACGAAGGCCGACACCTCCCCGGCGGATGAGGTGAACTCGACGGTGATCTTCTGCGGCTTCGGTTGCGCGGTCAGGTCGATGCCCTTGGGGAGCCCGGCCTCCAGAGGATACTTCTCGGAGATGTTTAACTTGGCCGGGCCGCACCCAGCGAATGCGAACAGGCCAATCGCGCACGCAACGGTGGCCAATCGAGCGAACATCAGCGGTCCTTTCGGTCGGGACGAGTTCGGGGGCCGCAAGGGGCGGCGGGCGGCCCGAACCCGTACGCCGCCCGCTGGTCGGTGTCAATCGACGTTCGTGAGGAGCCCGGTGACGATCTTTTTCCCGGCGGCCAGCGCGGCGCCCGGAACGAACACGTTGAGGGTCGCGGTGTCGTCTTTCAGTGCAACCGTGATTCCGATGAACGCGGGGGCACCCTTGAGCGGTTTCACCGTTCCGATCCGCGGGAACCCGGGCACCGTGTCTTGCATTGCTTTGAGCGAGTCGACCAGCGTCGTGATCATCTGGCCCGTTTCGACCATGAAGAGCATATTGGCGTCGGCGGGGAGCTGTTTCCGCGTGAGCTTGAACCCGTCCGTGTCGCCCACCGACTTCTTGGGTTCGAGGAACCCGTCAATGGCGACCACCGCGGCGGCCCAATCCTTGGCGTTCGCCTGGATCACCGTCTTGCCGTCGGTGCCGACCCACGCGGTCGTCTTCTCGGACAGCGATCGTTTGAGTTGCGCGAGGGCGTTCTCTTTCAACCCGTCCGGAATGTCCTTCACGGTTGCCTCGAAGTCGTACACGAGCTTGATTTCGGTGAACGTGAACCCGGCGTGCTTCTGTGCGTCTTTGGTGACTTTGGGGGCCTCTTTCAGTACGGCGGTGTGAGCGCGGCCCCCCGCGCTCATCGCCTCGTAGCACCCCACCAGCGCCGCGGCGGCCTTCTTCGGGTCGGTGTACTTCGCCACCGTGAACGCGGCGCCCGGCCCGGACGACCCCGACACCTCGCCCTGCGGCCCGGCCGCGTGGAGCGCGGTCAGTTGCTTCTCGATCGCCGCGTTGCCCTTTTCGTCATCGTCCGCGGGCGCGAAATCGGGGTTCAGCCCCTTGAGCGCGTCGTTGAACTTCTTGCCGAACTTGGAGCCCGAGTACTGGCCCAACCCGGCGGGGAGCTTGCCGACGTCCGCGAGCGGCCCCGGCGCTTCGGCCTTGAGGAGCCCGGTGCTGGCGGTGTCCGCGGCGAACTGCGCCTGCACGCGCACGTTCAGCCCCTCCGGTCGGAACTCGGCGGCAACAACCACCCCGCGGCAGTCGTCGAGCCCCTGAAACACCCCGCCGACCAGCGTCTTCGCGACTTCGAGTTGCTTCTTGGTGATCCCCGGCAGCATCCCGCCCATCTCGGCTTGCTGGATGCCGAAATCGATCAGCGTTTTGAAGCCCTTGATCTGCTCCGCGTACTTTTCGTTAACGGCATCCAGGTTGACGTAGGCGGCGAGATCGGCCCCCACGAACGACTGCGCCAGTTCCGCCGGCATCGCGGCGGTGGTGGCCCGGGTGAACTTGGTGGCGTAGAGGTCGGCGGTGCCCTTGTCGGGCGTGATCGCCACATACTCCTTCAGATCGATCATGAACACCGGTTGCTCCGCGCCCGACAGGCCGAGCTTCACCTCGTCCACGCCCTTTTTCTCTTCAAACGCTTTGCGCTCGTCATCGGTCAGGAACGTGGCGCGGAACTCCTTGTAGCTCGTGACCGGGACCAGCACGGAGAACGTCGGGTTACCTTCGAACAGGCCCGCGATGTCGGTGATCACGAGGAACACGCGCCCGTCTTTGGGGACCGCGGTGAGCTTGCGGTCCGCGAGCACCTGCTTCAGGGCCTCGTCGATTTGTTTGTCGAGTTCTTTGGCATCATCGGGAAACGCCGCTTTGAGTAGGGCGGTGAGCCGCTCGCGGGCGCTCCCGATGCCCGTCAACTGCACGACGACCGGTGCCTTCGCCGGGAACGGGAACGTGATGGCTTTGCCGGCATTCAGGGGGACCGGGGCTGCGGCCCGCGACACCGGTGCGAGCGCGCCGAACGCACCCACTAAGGCCGCCGCAAGGGCGGCCCGAAACAGCAGCGACATGATGTGACCTCGTGACGGCGCGGGACGCGCTATGCGGCCATAATAACCGACCGTTGCCTCAGCGACGAGTGACGGGTGACAACGCTCACGCGGATCGATAGGCGTGGAGGGGCACGGGTGAGGCCAACTGATCGAGATGCGAGGTACCCGGAGCGCAAGACCCGCCGGTGCGTTCATCCCGCGGGCACTCCTTTTGGTTTCGCTTGTTGCCTTCGGTTGCGATCGTTTTAGAGCGAGACTACAATCGTCCCAGCGGCGGCCCATGTCGTCGGAACCGCCCTTCGCTCATCGTGAGATCGGCCATGCTTCGGATCGTCGCATTTGGCTTTGCTCTGGTCATATGTGCCGGCGCGGCATCGGCCCAGGACGCGGACCCGGTTCGGGACAAGTTGTTCGCGGCGAAACGCGCACACGACGCGGAACAGAAGTCCATCCGCGAGCAGGCGGAAGCGTGGTTCGACAAGCGCGAGCAGGCCGCGCAAAAGATGGGGGATACGAAAGCGGCGGACCTGGTCCGAGCCGAGCGCGTGGCATTCGACGACGGTGGCGAGCTGCCCAAGAGCGCGCCTGCGTCGATCAAGACCCAGCAGGAACGGGCGCTCAAGGCTCTCGAAGTGGCATACGCGCAGGCGCTGAAAGAGTACACCGTTGCCAAAAGAAGCGACGACGCGGAGGCGGCCGAGACCGAACTCCGGAACATCCGTTCGCGGCTCTACGCGGTTGACCTCCTCGCCCTCGTGAACCCGAAGACGCACCGGTTAAGTGGCGAGTGGGTAAAAACGGCGGCGGGTTTGGCCACCACGTCGAGCGCGAATGATCATTCGCGACTTCATTTGCCGTACGAGCCCGGCGAAGAGTACGATGTCGAAATCAAGTGCAAGCGCCTCGTGGGGACGGACACGTTCGGCCTCGGGTTGCCGATCGCCGGTGGGTTCCGGGTGATCGCGGTGCTCGACTCGTGGCCCTCGCGCGGCCACGCCAGTGGGTTACAGCTGGTCGATGGCAAAGAACCGGTTAACGGCAACCCGACCACCGTCAAGGGGCGGGTGATGCTGGACGACCAATGGTACACTTTGCTGTACTCGGTTCGGAGCAATAGGGTCGAGATGGCAGTTGACGGAAAGCCCCTTTTTTCCTTTCGTGGTGAAGCGAGCCGCCTGTCCGCGTTTAACAACTACGTGTCGCCGAACCACAAAGCGCTGTTCCTCTTTGTCGCGTGGCATAAAACGGGTGTTCAGATCAAATCCATCACCGTCTTTCCCATCAAGGGAAAAGGGATGATCCTCAAGTAGATGGTGTTCCTGTGAGAACATGGGAAACCCGTGCCACACGCGCGGATCGGTTCTCGGGGTGCCTCTTGGGGCTTGCCGTCGCAGACGCGGTCGGGGCGCCTTACGAAGGGTTGACGAACGCCGATATCTTTTTCCAGTTCGGTTCACCTGACGGGTTGGTGAAGAACCAAGCCATTCACGGTGGGCTACTCTTGTTTACGTGCCTTAATTTTTGTCCGGCTGCTCTTCCGTTCGTCTTCGAGTAACCGGGCGGTCGAGACATGCGGGCTATTGTCGTTGATGCGCGGGGGCTTCTGTTTCGTC
>DASWYH010000836.1:0-2510 GCA_036405095.1 Gemmata sp.
CTGCACGACGTGCGGCTGACCGCGCGTCGGGCCGCGATCGGCACCATGCTCACCGCCGAGCAGCTCGTCGAGGTCAGCGAGGCGCTCAACTGCACCGGGGGCATGTACCGCTACCGGATGCGCCTCGCGGAACACCTCTCCGGCCTCATCGACCACCTTTCCGGCATCGAAGACCTGGGCACGGTCGGCAAGTCCATCGGCGGGTGCATTGATGGCCGGGGGCACGTCCTCGACATGGCGAGCCGCGACCTCGCCGCGGTGCGCCAGAAGCTCTTCGACCTCGACGAGAAGGTCAAAGCCGAGATCCGGCGCCTGCTGCGCGACCCCGAGTTGCGCAAAATTCTGAGCTACCCCAACGCCACCATTCACGGCGACCATTACGTTCTTCCGGTGTCTGTGAACCACCGGCACAAGGTGAACGGCGTGGTCCACCGGATGAGCGGCACCGGCGAAACGGTGTTCATCGAGCCGGCCAGCATTTCCAACCTGAGCGCCGAGCGCGTTCAACTGAAGGCCGACGAGGACCGCGAGGTGAAGCGGGTCCTGCGCCGGCTGAGCAGCGAAGTGGGGCGGGTGGCGAAGCCGCTCGTGTACGCCCTCGAAGTCATCGCGAAGCTGGACCTCATCACCGCGAAGGCCCGGTACAGCCGCGACTTCAACATGTACCCCCCCGACATCAACACCGAAGGGAAGCTGTGGCTCCGGCAGGCCCGGCACCCGCTCCTTGAAGCCCTCTTCCGCAACGATCCCTTACCGAGCGCGGGGCACGGGGCACGGGGCGCGGAGCAAAAGGCGAACGAAGCAACGAAAGCGAACGACCCGCCCGAGCCCGATTCTTCCGCTCCGCGCTCCGCGCCCCGCGCCCCGCGCTCGGTGGTGCCCATTGACATCCGGCTCGGGATCGGCTTCAACCTGTTGGTCATCACCGGGCCGAACACGGGCGGCAAAACGGTCACGCTCAAAACGACCGGGCTGTTGTGCCTGATGGCCCAGTGCGGGATGCACCTCCCGGCGGGCGAGGGGAGTCTGGTCCCGGTGTTCAAGCACATCCTGGCCGACATCGGCGACGAGCAGAGCCTGGAACAGTCGCTCAGCACCTTCTCTTCGCACATCTCGCGCATCGCTTCGATCTTCAGAGTCGCGGACGACCAAAGCCTGATCCTGCTCGACGAGTTGGGGGCGGGGACCGACCCCACGGAGGGCGCCGCGCTCGGGCGGGCGATTCTGGACCAGCTCGACTCCGTGAGGTGCCGCGCGATCGTGACGACGCACCTCGGCGACCTGAAGACGTACGCGTTCAACAACGACCGTGCCGAGAACGGGGCCGTCGAGTTCGACATCGAGACGATGCGGCCCACGTACCGGTTGCACATCGGGCAGTTCGGGATGAGTAACGCGCTGAAGATCGCGCGCCGGCTGAAGCTCCCCAAGGACCTGCTCCGCAAGGCGCACCGCTACCTCAAGAAGCGCAAGGGTAAGAGCGGCGAGCTGGCCCGGCTCCAGGAGCTGCGGTTGGAGGCCGAGCAGGCGAAGGTCGATGCGCTCGCGGCCCGGCACGAGGCGGACCGCGAGAAGGAGCTGCTCGCCCGCGAGCGCGCCGCGCTCGACAAGGAGGCCGCCGAAAGGGCCGCCCTCGACGAGTTGCGCGCGCACCTGAAGGCCGGAACCGTGGTGACCGTGCAGCGGTTCGGTTCGACCGGCAAGGTCGTGAAGGTCGATACGAAGAAGCAGACCGTGACCGTGAGCGTCGGCATCGGGCAGTGGGAAGTCCCTTTTGAAGAGATCTTCCCGGTGGCGTAATCGGCGCGGTTACTCTGGTCGGTTTTGAGGGGGCAGCAGCCTCCTCCCCTGCGAGAGCATTTCGGGCTTCACCTTCTCCAGGTAGCTCACCAGCACCCCGAGCATCGCCCCTTCAAAAACGATAACGGGCACGTGCGCGAGCAGCACGACCTGCGCGAGCCGCTCCCAGTCTTCTTTTCCGCCCAAAAGCAGCGCCAGGAAGTTCAGCGCGACCGCGCCCGCCACCGCCCCGCCCCCCAGGAGCACCCCGCGCACGAACGTGGGCACGCGGAGCCGGCGCAGCACGGGATAGAGTCCCCCGGCCACGAGTGCCGGCACCGCCACGATGCAGGTGTTGATGCCGAGGGTGGACAGCCCGCCGTGCTGGAGCAACAGGTATTGCAACCCGAGGCCGATCGCGACCGCGAGCGGGGCGCGCCGGCCCAGCACCACGCCCACCAGGCCGTTCAGAATGAGGTGAACGCTGGTCGGCAGCACCGCGAGCTTGATGTGAACACTCGACGCGACGAAGAACGCGGCCGTCAGCACGCCGATGCGCGGGATCTCGTCCTCGCGCACCCGGTACAGTGCGACCGCGAGCAGCACCGCCGCGCCCACGAACCCGGCCGCCAGCCACGTGAAGGAAAGCGCCCCGTCGCCGAGGTGAACCGCGAACAGTGCCGTTTGCATGCGTGCGTTTCTGGGGCGCGGGCCTCTGGCCCACAGGAGCG
>DASWYH010000837.1:0-2769 GCA_036405095.1 Gemmata sp.
GGGTTCGGTGCTGCTTTCGGCATGAACCGGAACGGGCATACTCGTTCACCACTCGACGAGGCAAAAGCTCATCCGACACTTGCACCGCGAAGGCCGTCTTCACAATATGCGAGCTGAAAGGGTAGCCGGTCCATGCGAAGAACGCAACGCGCTCATAGCAGCGCGTTTCAGTATGCCCTCGAACCCGCACAACCATAGGCACCGAACGGACTCAAACGAACCGTTACGCCCGCCGGACCACGGGCGGCAATCAACCCGAGACATGGACCGACCACCGCAGTGCGGTGCTACGAGCACTCCAAGGGCACTTCGACGCCGATTCGCCGCATGGCTGCCACGAACTCGGCTCGCGGTGACCGGTACACCCGCCCCGCGTATCGGAACTCGTACCACTCGGCATGGTGACCGGGCAGGAACCACAGTTCCTCCGACCGACCGACCGGCCCCCGAAGGGTAATGGCCCCGCAGGAGCCGCACTTGTGGTCCTCCGTCGCCTCGCCCGAACGGAGCACCGCCACAAGAGCCGCAATGGCTTCCGGGTCGGATGAGTGAACCGGCGCCGCGGCCCGGCCCTCGCCCCGCGGTTCGAAGCGCACCTCGACAGTGTGAATCTCGCCTGCCCCCAGCGCGGCGACGCCCGGTCCGCGAAAGAAAACCCACCACGCGCCCACGACAAGCAACCCGAGAACGGGGACGACGACCAGCCAGCGCTTCCGCCTCACGGTTCACCCTCTACACCATTCACGAACGACACCACCCCCGGCGACCATCAGGAAGCGAATCACGCGGCCGGTCCCGGAGGGGCGGAGCCGAAACCCGCAACCCAGCCCGCGACCCAGACTTTCTGGGCCGGGGTGTCCGGAACCGCCAGCCCGCGGGACCGCTGGACCGCCGCCCACCCCGCCTCGGCGGGCACACCCAGCGCGGCCAACACGCACACCGCCAGGGAAGCCGACCGGCCCACCCCGATGCGGCAGTGAATACCGACTCCCCGACCGGCCCGCAACTCGGCGACCAGATCCGATACCAACTCGGACACAGCGGAAGCGTGCGCCGGCACACCCCGATCCGGGATCGCGAACCGGACGAACCGCAACCCCGCTCGCACGCACAGTTCCGGCTCCGCGCCCAGCCCCAGTTCGGCGATCTCGGCATCTTCCAGAAGCGACACGACGGTATCGAGCCCCTGCTGACGCCAGGACGCGGCCTCGTCTTCCAACCAGTCACCCGCGCGCGGCCGGGGCATAATCGCGAGCCGACCGGCCGGGCACTCGGGGATTGGGTACAGTTCGGCGCGCATATTTAAACGCCCTCCCCGGCCGAACACCGAAACACACCGGCCATTCGCCGCAATCCGAGCCGAAAGTCACACGCGGCTTGTCCGCCGCTTACTTTTTCAGCGGCGGTGCGGGAACGGCGACCCACTTTTCCGATCCCGCCCGCAAGAACCAACTGCGCCCGTCGGCGGTATCGGTTACCAGCAGGCACCCGCGACCGCCGGCAACGGGTTCGAAAAAGCTGCTCACACGGAACCGCCCGATCTCCCCCCGTTCCACTTTGGTGTCTTTGACCGGGAACTTCAGGCTCTGCCACTGGATTTTGAGTTGCTCCCCATCGGCGAGTTCGCCCCCCTTCCAGCACTCGCCGGTCGCGGTGTCGATCATCACCAGGGTGGCGAAGGCCCGGACCGGTGACGCAAGCACCACGAACCGCCCCCCCTTCGCCGGGACGGGTTCCTCACCGGGCGCCGGGTTGAGAACCATCAGCGCGAGGACCAGCACAGACCCGAGAACCCGCGCCCCCAGGGGCCGGGCGATCGTCGCGCGCGCAATTGCCGGCATTTTCACCTCCATCCGGGCGACCGCTGACAAGGAGTGTTATAAATAATTTAATCTGAATCTGTTGTGCTTTTGATTCAGAAAACCAATTGCCGTCCATTACCGATGACTGATTCGGTTCTACGTCCGACGGAGCACCAAAGCCAACAGCGCCCAGAAGGCCAGCCCGCCGATTGCCAGGTACGCCGCGCCGGCGAAGTCCGGCCCGGAGCGGTGGGTCGCACCGGCCAGCCCGATGATGCCGGTGGCAAACAGGCCGATAAAACTGAGCCAGCCGATCAGGTTGGGGAACGAGCTTCGCTTATCAGTTTTTGGAGCGTCTGCCATTCGCAGCCTCATCGGGGGCGGGGCACCGGCTCACGATATCGTACCACAAGAGCCCGCGGTGGCGCCGGTTACCCCACTCGTGTGATTCCGTAAGGGCACACGGGTTCTCGGGCCACCTTTGTGGACCACGTCATCGGTCCCGACACGTGTTCAATTCCAACGGCAATCAAGTGGTGAGTAGGTACGAAGCTAACGGGAGCGTACCGGGGCTCACAGAGGCGCGCGACTTCCTTGATCTGGCCCGCGCTGGCTCTTTTCGCCCGGTTCGGATCCGCGGGTCGCACCGTCCGCGCACGCGCCAAGGGCCGCGCCGATGAAGTAGTACCCGAGATTCACCACGGAGAAGGTCATACCCAGAAACCACCGGACCAAGAACACGCGCTGGTTGTCGGCCGGAATGCCCGTCAGTTTGAACAACTCGACCGCCAGACAACATGTGAACGCAACCCCGGCGATGAGCCACGGCGGTTTGCGGAACAGTAGCATGGCCAGGACGAGATAGGCGGCCACCGCGTAAAGCACTTCCCCGAGCACCCGGTCCCAGAGGAACCAGCCCGCCGGATACAGACGGGACGCGAGGCCAAGAGCCACAGTCATAGCCAGG
>DASWYH010000838.1:0-1949 GCA_036405095.1 Gemmata sp.
CGCTCCCGCCGAACCCGGCGACCGCGTAGTTCGACAACGAGGTGCGGGAGCGTCGCGCCCCCGGGCTTCAGCGCGCGGGCCGCGTTCGCGGCGGCGAGCTGCTCGGCGGTGAGTGATTCAGGTGGCATGGGTTCCCAGGGACCACGGGCGGCCCGCTCCGCCGCCCGTTAAGGTGATTGTGCCAGCGATACGTGCGTGCGCCCTTTTGTGCCAGATCCTACGGCCCCTCGACTGACGACAACCCGGTTACGGTTTTGAGTGTACGAAGCAGGACACCTCATGTGCCCCGAGAGCGGCCCACTCCTCAACGTGGTCGAGCAGCAGCGCGAACCGGTACTCCTCGCCGACCATACCGAGGAACGCGCTCACCTTCTGCCCGAACCCGACCTCTTCGCCTTTAGGGGCGCGGACGAGATGAGCCCCCAGTGCTTGCCGGATGCGGTTCACCACGAACCACATCGCGGTTTCGGATTTGGGCAGCAGCGCCGGGTTCCCACTGTACTCCGATGCCGGCCGCAGGTCCACGAGGCCGTCCTCGCAGAGCGCGTAGAACAGCGCCGCGTCGTGCGGGGTGAGCCGGGCGAAGGCCAGCGCGCGGCGCCCGGCGCGGGTGAGCCGCCCGGCCGGCTCCGCCAACTCCAAGTCGCGCGACACCAGCGCCCACGCGCGGCGTCGAGAACGGGCCCGGTTCTGCCGGCACTGGGCGCTGAAGGGCGAGGGAACGTGACGTATGAACGACCGCACCTCCGCGCGCACCCCATGGCACTCGGCCCCAAGGAGCCACTCGTCGAGATCGACCCGCACCCGTAGCACGAATACACGGTTCACCAGCGCGCTGGAGAGCGTTCGCACGAGGGCTCGGTCCTCGGTTCGGTTCCCGGCCGCGACCACCCACGTTCCGGGCGGCAGGCGGAACTCGCCAAGCCGGTGCTCAACAGCAGCGAGTAGAACGCTTTTTGCACCTCCGGCGGGCACCCCGGACACGCCTTCGGGGGCGATCTGGGTGCCCAGCAGCGACTTGCACTCCAGCCCCTCGGCGGCAGCGGCCTGGTGCACCACGTCCGACTTCCCCACGCCCGCCGGCGCGAGGAGCAACACGCTCTGCTCCTGAGACAGGCACCGGATCAGGTCGCGGGACTGTGACAGCGTGACCGTTTCGGTAATCGGGCTCGAACTCATGCGCGGCTACCTGAAGGCGGGGCGGGCCGTTGAACCGTTCGTGTGGCACATGCGCCGCGCCCAGAATCGCTCGACATGGTCTTCATACGCGCCCGGTGAACGGGCAGTATAGAGGGCGTGCGAACGCCGGCTGAATATCGCTGCAGTCCCCGAGCTCGTGAATTAGTAACTCACGCACGGCAATCGGGGCCTGGGCGATCGCCGTGGTGAGCGGGGCGCGCAGCACGCTCGGCGCAAGCGCTTTCGGGTCGAGCGGGTATCCCGGCGGGGCCTCCGCCGCGCTACCCTGGCGGGCGTTGTACACGGTGACGAACGACCACGGCTGCGCCGGCCAGCACGGCAGCGCTGGCCCGATCGGCGGCACCAGCCATGAACCCAGTTAGGGGAAGTGCGCGTGGTACAGCACCGGGAAGAGGTTCAGGAACGCCCGCCGGGCCGGGAGCAGGTGCTCCTCGACCTGCACCTCACCGGCTTCCATCAATTGGCCCAGGCGCCCGACCTGCGCGAGCCGGTCCGCGCCCAGCAACTTCGCGAGACTGGCCGACACCGGACCGGCGTTTTCCCAATTCCCGGCCCACTCGAACAGGGACTCCAGGTCGAACCAGAACCACAACTCCCCCAACGCCTGTGGGCGGGCCATCAGAAGCCCGACAAGAGCGGTTTCGAGTTGGCACGCAGCGGTGCGTCCCACAACCTTTGCCGCGTCGCGCCAGGTGGGGCAGGGCACGAGCTGGTTGCCCAATTCCATCAGTGCCGGGCATGGGATGCGG
>DASWYH010000839.1:0-7628 GCA_036405095.1 Gemmata sp.
ACAGGGCATTCTCGACGCGGCCCTCTCCGTGGGCCGCGCGTGCGGGATCGACAACGCGAGCACCGTTGAGTTCCTGTACGACACCGACGCGCAGAAGTTTTACTTCATCGAGGTGAACCCGCGCATTCAGGTCGAGCACACGGTGACGGAGCAGGTGACCGGCTACGACATCGTGCGTTCGCAAATACTGGTCGCCGCCGGGTTGCCGCTCGGCCACGAGCGCGTGCGCCTCGAACAGCGCGATATTAGCGTGCGCGGCTTTGCGATCCAGTGCCGGGTCACGACCGAAGACCCGGCGAACGGGTTCGTGCCCGATTACGGGCGGCTCAGTGCCTACCGTTCGAGCGGCGGCCCCGGAATCCGCCTCGACGCGGGGACGGCGTTCGGCGGCGCGGTCATCACCCCCTTCTACGATTCGTTGCTCGTGAAGGTGACGGTCAGCGGGCTCACGTTCGCCGATTGCGCGACCCGCATGGAGCGGTGCCTGCAAGAGTTCCGCGTTCGCGGGGTGAAGACCAACATCCCGTTCCTCCTGAACCTGATCGGGCACGAGCAGTTTCTGGCGGGCGACGTGACGACACGGTTTCTCGACGAGACTCCGGACCTGTTCAAGTTCACCGCGCACCGGGACCGCGCGTCGAAGGTGCTCAGCTACCTGGCGGAGGTGATCGTCAACGGGCACCCGGAGGTGCGCGAAGGGGCGAAGCGGTTCAAGAGCGAACTGCCCAGCGGCGGGGCGCCCGTTGCGCGCCCCGCGGCGCCGGCGCCCGCGGAACCGAAAGGCACGCGCGACCGGTTCAAGGAACTCGGGGCCGCCGGGTTCGCAAAGTGGACCCGGGAGCAACCCCGCCTTTTCGTCACCGACACGACGATGCGGGACGCGCACCAGTCGCTGTTCGCGACCCGGATGCGCACGTTCGACATGCTCGCCGTAGCCGCCCGGTACGCACAGCAGCACGCCGACCTGTTCTCGATGGAGATGTGGGGCGGGGCCACGTTCGACACCGCGATGCGGTTCCTGAAGGAGTCCCCGTGGGACCGGCTCGCGAAGCTGCGCGAGCGCGTGCCCAACGTCCTGTTTCAGATGCTGGTCCGGGCCGCGAGCGCGGTGGGCTACACGAACTACCCGGACAACGTCGTGTACGAGTTCATCCGGCTCTCCGCCGAAGCCGGGATGGACCTGTTCCGCATCTTCGACGCGAACAACTGGCTCCCCAACATCAAACTCGGGATCGACGCGGTACTGAAAACCGATGCCATTTGCGAGGCCGCGATCTGCTACACCGGCGACATCCTCGATCCCAAAAGGGATAAGTACACGCTCACGTACTTCGTGAACCTCGCCAAGGAGCTGGAGAAGCTCGGGACGCACTTCCTCGCGATCAAGGACATGGCGGGGTTGCTCAAACCTTATGCCGCGAAGAAGCTCGTGAAGGCGCTCCGCGAGGCCGTGGGGCTGCCGATCCACTTCCACACCCACGACAGCGCCGGCGGGCAGCTCGCGTCCTACCTGCTGGCCGCGGAGGAGGGGGTGAGCGTCGTGGACTGCGCGTTCGCGCCGATGGCGGGGGTGACCTCGCAACCGAGCCTCAACGCGCTCGTCGAAGCCACTCGTTTCGGCGCACGGGATACGGGCCTCGACTTCGACGCGCTCCAGGAAACCGCCAACTACTGGGACGGGGTGCGGAAGCTCTACGCCCCCTTCGAGACCGGGCAGCTCGCGAGTTCCGCGGAGGTGTACCTCCACGAGATGCCGGGGGGACAGTACGCGAACCTGTACCAACAAGCGCAGTCGCTCGGGGTCGGTGACCGGTGGCCCGAGGTCGGCCGCCTCTACGCGGGGGTGAACAGACTCTTCGGCGACATCGTGAAGGTCACCCCCACGTCGAAGGTCGTGGGCGACATGACCCTGTTCATGCTCGCGAACAACCTCACGCCCGCGATGGTGCTCGACCCGAAGAAGGAGATCGCGTTCCCGGAATCGGTGGTGGAGTTTTTCGAGGGCAAGCTCGGTCAGCCCCCGGGCGGGTTCCCGCCGGAACTGCAAGGGCGCATCCTCCGGGGCCGGAAGCCCCTCACCGATCGGCCGGGGGCGACCCTACCGCCCGCCGACTTCGCGAAAGCCCGGACCGACCTGGAAGGCAAACTGCGCCGACCGGTGAACGAGCGGGATGTGATCTCTTACTTGCTGTACCCGAAGGTGTTCGCCGATTATGCCGAACACCAGGCCAAGTACTCGGACCTGAGCGTGTTGCCGACCCCGGAATTCTTTTTCGGGATGGCGAAGGGCGAGGAGGTCAGCATCGAGATCGAGCCGGGTAAGACGCTCATCATCAAGTTCCTGACCGTGGGCGAGCCGCAACCCGACGGCCGCCGGATCGTGTACTTCGAGCTGAACGGCCAGCCGCGCGAGGTCGGTGTGGTGGACCGGTCGCTCGGGGCCGGGGCGGTGAAGGCGCGGCTGAAGGCCGAGAGCGGGAACGCGAAGCACATTGCTGCGCCGATGCCCGGCGCGGTGGTCGCGGTCGGGGTCGCCCCCGGCGAAGAGGTCGCGGCCGGGGCGAAGTTGCTCACGCTCGAAGCGATGAAGATGGAAACCACCCTCTACGCGGACCGCCCGGGTAAGGTTGCGGAGGTGCTCGTGCGCCCCGGTTTACAGGTCGAAGGGGGAGACCTGGTGATCCGCTTCGAGTGACGCGCGGTCGAGCGCCCGTTCGCGAAGCGAGCGGGCGCGTCCCAACGTTGCTGGCGCTTCATTGGACAGCAACGTTGGCATTCGGTTTTGGCTGGCGGAAGTTCACATCCGCCCCCCTCAGGGCCGCGCACATTTCCCTTTGCTCCTCGCAGGTGTCGCAGCGGGGAGGCTTCTTGGAAACGCGGAACGCCCCTCCGAGCTTCCCAGAGGCCGCAAAACCACTTATCATTCCCCTGGAATCTTCCGAACGTCACGAACCACGGAGGCGCCCGTGCCCTCCGAAGCTTTACTTCCCCTCGAAGCTCTCCATTCCATTAAGGAAGCCGCCGACACATGCCGCCTGCCACCAAAGCCCCGGCCGTGAACCCCGAAGAGTTGTCGCTCAACGACCTTCAGGCCGAAGCCGAAACGATCCGCAAGCGCATTAACCGCTTCCGGGAGTCGCTCGGCCGGTTCTTCGTCAACAAGCAAGAGATCATCGACCTGATGTGCGTGGCCGCCATCGCGCAGGAGCCGCTCCTGCTGATCGGCCCACCCGGGACCGCGAAGTCCGACATCGTGGTCAAGTTCAAGGACGCCCTCGGGATCGAGCAGGGCGACTACTTCGAGTACATGCTGACGCGGTTCACCGAGCCGAGCGAGATCATCGGGGCCATCGACATCAAGGAGCTGCGCGACGGGAGGTACATCCGCCGTAAGGACGGAAAGCTCCCGACCGCGAAGCTCGTGTTCCTCGACGAGATCTTCAAGTCGAACTCGGCGATCCTGAACATCCTGCTCACCATCATCAACGAGAAGAAGTTCTACCAGGAGGGCAAGCCGGAACCGGTGCCCCTGCGCATCATGTTCGCGGCCACAAACGAGATCCCGGAGCAGGGCGAGCTCGCGGCCCTCAAGGACCGGTTCGTGCTCAAGATCCAGAGCCGCAGCGTGCAAGAAGAGTTCTTCTCGGAGCTCATCGACGCGGGGCTACAGGGCGAGGCGTATAAGGGGCTGAACCAGAAGCCGTGGATCGAGGGGCATGCGACCCTCGACGACTTCCTGAAGGCCAACCGGTACATGACGCACCTCTTCTCGCGCAGGACCGGCGACGGGCGGGGTGAGGACGAGAACGACCGCAAGAAGTTCTTCCCGGCGGAGGTGTTCCGGGAGTTCCAGCGGCTCGTGAAGGTACTGGTGCGCGAGGACAAGATCTTCATCAGCGACCGCAAGCTGGTGAAGCTCTACAAGCTCTTCCGCGTCCGGTCGTGGTTGTTCAGCGGCGGCGCCGTCACGAAGGACGATTTGCGGTTGCTCGCGTACCTCGGCGAAACGCACCAGGAGATCGAGCACTTGCGGACGAAGGTGCCCGAATACCTGGGCGACGCGTGATGCGGACAGCTGGGCCGGACGAGTGACCGGCCGCGGATCCGGCAACACCTGTAGCAACCGCCACACGCAAAGGGCACTGCGATGGTGATTTTTCTGCCGGTCCCTGGTGGTTGCGGTCGAAATTATAGCGGCGAGCGCGGAAATGGCGGCCTGGTGGCGCCCGCCCCGGGTCGTTAGCCTGCCGGCTCCCCGATCCACACGGGCGTAGCCGGCCCTGTAGTGAGAGGTTCGGATTGCACGCCCGTTTCGGATCGCTATCATCGCGGGTTAGGACTCTCGCGGTTCACTACCGGAACGAGGCTAGGATGCCCAGGAACATACTTCAGCGAGCGGCGGGCGTGTTCGCCGACGAGGGCTTCGCCGGCTTGGTCCGGCGCTTCGGGCGTAAGCTCGCCGGTCCGCGCACGCCCGAAGCACCGGTGACCGCCGCGCCCCCGGTGGACCCGCCGGACGCTGCCCTCGCGCGCGCCAAAAGCGAGTACGCTCACCAAGAAGCGGCATTTCGTGCTCGGGCCGGTGCGGGGGTGGACGATTACTACTGGTATCACACCGTCGACCTCGGCAACGGCCTCGTGACCCCCGGCGATTACGACTTCCGCGACCAAGTGTCCGCGTTCGGGTCCCCCGCCGATATGACCGGGATGCGGGTCCTTGATGTGGGCTCAGCTACCGGGTTCTTCGCGTTCGAGTTCGAGCGCCGCGGGGCACAGGTGACCTCGGTGGAGTTGCCGTCCCTGGCGGCCTGGGACATGGTAGGGGCCGAGCGCGCGGACGTGCTCCGGCGGCTCCAAGTGGCGCACCGCGCGGCCACACCGGAAGAGGCCTACACCAAGCACCTCGATGGCCCGTTCCGTTTCTGCCACGAGCGCCTGCGCTCGCGGGTCGCCCGGTGCTACTCATCGGTCTACGACCTCACCCGCGCCAAACTCGGGGGCGAACCGTTCGACCTCGTCTACGCCGGCGACATCCTGATGCACCTGTTCTCGCCGTTCCTGGCGCTGGACGTGCTTAGCGGCTTGACCCGTGGCTCCCTGTTCCTGACGATCGAGGTTCCGTTTCCGGGGCCGGCGGATCAGGCGTGGATCGCCTTCCGCGGGCACCTGAGCGACGACGGGCGGACGTGGTGGATGCCGAGCCGCGAGTGCGCCACACAGATGTTGCACCGTTTGGGGTTCGGTTCGGTCGCGGTCGCCGGGAGCTATTCGGGGATCGCCCGGCGCGCCTGGTTCCCGTACGCCCGCGAGGTGCTCCGCGCGGAACGCGTCTAGCGCGGGCCAACCGTCCCGTCGGGTCCTTACCAAAAAGCCCCTCTCTTTGAATTGAGTGGGGGCGCTGAAGGCCCATCGCCGGCTCACCTTTGGTTTCAAAATCCCTCGGTCCGTCGCACCCCACCCCCCGACTCACCGGGGAGGCCACAACGCATTACAACTCCCGCGCCGACGACAGGCTCTGGTGCCATAACCGAGACTGGTGACCAACGACCAGCGGCCGATGGCCGCCTGAACGCGGTGGGGGGGCCGTTCCCGAAGTGCGTAACGGCGCCCATGCAAGTCCGTTCGGTTCTTGCAATTCGTCGCTCCGTGCATCATTCTGCATCACTGGCTTCCCGCACGGAGTCGTCATCATGCGCCTTTTACTTTCCGCCTGCGCGGTGTTCGTTTGCGCGGCGCTCGCGCGCGCCGACGGGCTCAAGCCCGAAGACGCGGTAAAGCGGTTCAAACTGCCCGCAGGGTTCTCGGCTCGGCTCGTGGCGGCGGAACCGACCGTCCGGCAGCCCACGAGCATTAGCTTCGACGCGCGGGGGCGGATGTGGGTGCTGCAATACCTCCAGTACCCGAACTATGCGGGGCTGAAAGCGGTCAAACAGGACCAGTACTTGCGCACGATCTGGGACAAGGTGCCCGAGGCGCCGCCGAAAGGCCCGAAGGGGCTCGACAAGATCACCATCCTCTCCGACCCCGATGCGAACGGCGTGTTCACGAAATCCAAGGACTTCGTGACCGGGCTGAACATCGCGAGCGGGTTCTGCATCGGCAACGGCGGCGTGTACGTGGCGCAGCCGCCGTACCTGCTCTTCTACCCCGACAAGAACGAAGACGACGCCCCCGACGGCGACCCCGAGGTGCTGCTCACCGGCTTCGGGATGGACGATACCCACTCGCTCGCAAACTCGCTCCAGTGGGGACCGGACGGGTGGCTCTACGGCGCCGCGGGCAGCACAAGCACGTGCAAGATCGCTAACCCGGCGAACCCGAAAGAGGTGATCGAGTTCCAACAGGGCATCTGGCGCTACCACCCGAAGACCAAGCGCTTTGAACTGTTCAGCGAGGGCGGCGGGAACACCTACGGCCTCGACTTCGACAGGAACGGGCAGCTCATCGCCGGGACGAACTGGGGCGGGTTCGCGTGCCTGCACCAGATGCAGGGCGCGTACTTCGTGAAGGGCTTTAGCAAGCACGGCCCGCTGCACAACCCGTACTCCTACGGCTATTTCGACCACGTGCCCTACACGGGCTTCAAGGGCGGACACGTGACCTGTGGCGGGGTGCTGTACGAGGCGGACGTTTACCCCGAACCGTACCGGGGCCAGTACATCGCGGCGAACATTCTCTCGAACGGTATCTACTGGCACGCGCTCGAACCGCACAAGTCGTCGTTCAAGGCGAAGCACGGCGGCGAGCTGATGGAAACGACCGACACGCACTTCCGGCCCGTGGACCTTCTGCTCGGCCCGGACGGGTGCGTGTACGTGGTGGACTTCTACGACCGACGAGCCGCGCACCTCGACCCGGTGGACAACTGGGACAAGGCCACCGGGCGCATCTACCGCATCGAGTACAACGGCGCACCGAAACCGGAGCCGTTCGACCTCCGGAAGAAGACCGCGCCCGAACTCGCGGAGCTGCTCAAACACCCGAACATGTGGTGGCGGAAAGAGGCCCGGCGGGTCCTCGCCGAACACGCCGACGCGGCCGCCGCGCACCCCAAGCTGCGGAAGTGGCTACTGACCGAGAAGGGGCCGCTGGCCCTCGAAGCGTTGTGGGCGCTCGCCGCGTCCGGCGGGTGGGTGGAGCGCGACTTCGACAACGTCGGCGAGCACCCCAACGAGTACGTCCGGGCCTGGATGGTCCGCCTCATCGGCGACGCGGGCACCGCTTCGGAAACGACCCAGGGCGCGTTCGTGGGCATCGCGCGGACCGACAAGAGCCACACCGTGGTGGCGCAGCTCGCGTGTACCGCCCGGCGGTTCGACCCGCAGCAAGAGGCCGCCATCATTGACGCGGTCATGGACAACCCCGTCCTCCGTGACGACCCGCAGCTGCCGCTCCTCGTGTGGTGGGGGCTGGAGAGCAGCAACCGCCGCGACACCACCGATTCGGTACGGTTCCCGTACCCGGCGGCCCTCGATCCGAAGCTGAAGGCCTTTTTCAACGAACGGGTCGCGCGCCGGTTCATGTCCGGCAACATCACCCGAGGGACCGAGCGCATCGGCACCCTGTTTCAGCTCACCAAGAGCAGCGGCGATGACCTCGTTCCGGTGCTCCGCGGGGTCGCAACCGCG
>DASWYH010000840.1:0-2828 GCA_036405095.1 Gemmata sp.
GTTGAAGTCGTGGGCCACGCCGCCCGCGAGCCGCCCCACCGCTTCCATTTTCTGGCCGTTCCGGAGGCGTTCGGCGAGCCGCCGGTGCTCGGTCGTATCGGTCACCAGCCCGGCGATCCGGCGGACCTGCCCTTGCGCGTCGCGGCTCGGGCCGCCGGTCAGTCGCACCCACCGAGTCGAACCGTCCGGGCGGGTGAGCCGGCACTGCACGTCGAACGGTTCGCCGCGCCGCGCGCCCTCGAACGCGGCCGCGGCGGTGCGCCGGTCTTCCGGGTGAATCACGTTGAGCCAGTTGCTGAGGTGCTCGCCCTGCGGCTCCGGTGGGCGCGCCCAAATCTGCTCGAACGCCGAGCTGACGTACAGCACGTCCCCGGTGGCCGTGTCCGCCAGCCAGAACACGTCTCCAATCGCGCCGGCCAACTGCCGGAACCGCTCCTCGCTTTCCCGGATTGCCTCCTCGGCCCGCTTGCGGTCCGTCGTGTCCCGGACGATGCCCGCGAAGTATGAATCCCCCTCCTCCTGCCAGTGCGCGAGCGTTAACTCGATCGGGAACTCTTTGCCCCCTTTACGAGTGGCGGTTAACTCAACCACGCGCCCGTGCATTCGGGAGGATTGCCGTTCGGGGTTGAACGCACGGACCGCCTCCTCGTGCATCGCGGCGTATCGGACGGGGATAATCACGGCCACGTCTCGGCCGCACACCTCCTCGGAGGTGTAGCCGAAGATCCGCTCGGCGCTGCGGTTCCAACCGACAATGAGGCTGTGACGGTCGATGACGACGACGGCGTCGAAGGCGGATTCGACGACCGCCCGGTACCTGTTGTCGGCGCCCGCGGCTGAAACACCAGAAGTGACAACGTCCCGCCCGACCCACCCCGGGCCGTTCGTGTAATCGTTTTGGGGCCTGGGATGCATACGGAAACTCCGACCGCGGGGAGCGAGGCAAGTCGTTTTCGCTTGGCCGAATTTAAGGATGGGATGGATCGAATGAACTTTAAACGCTCCGGAACCCTTGTTCGGGCAGTGGCAGCCCTCGTCCTTTGCGGGGTGTCCCGGTGTGGTCGGCCGCCGAACCGAGGTCACCCGCTCGGAGTTGCCATGAGGTGCGCCTCGCGCAAGCGACCGGTGGCCGCGCGGCTGGAACGAAGTGGGCTGTTGGGACGTGGCTCGGGCGAACTCACGCGACGAGCAGAGGCCCATTGGCGACGGCTGCTGCGGCTCGCTCCATCGCGCGGGGCGCCATCGGTCCGAGGGGCTCTTCCTTACACCCCGCGCGGGCGCCCGCCGGTTTATGGCTCAAGCTCCACGCCGTCAGTACGCCACGTGCGTTGTCCCTGCCTGTCCACCAGTGAAACCACGGCTGTCACTGGCGTTATCGGTAGCGCGGGCTGGCGCTCTCGCTTGCAGCAGCCCGGATTCGCTATTTTTTTTGCCTGCTGTTGCGGGATTATACTCAGTTGAATTGACGAAGCTAACTTCTTACGTTTTCACAAAGCTGTGTTGGCATTACTCGTTCCTCACACCGCGACCTGGAGTGCTTCCCGGGCATGGCCAACGCGGATTAACTCGCTTGTTTTTCCAGGGAAGATCGCAGTTGCACCTCCATGTTAAGCATTTCGGCCGCCGCATTTGCACGAAGCCCTGGGAAATCACGCAAAAAGAAGACGTGTTGGCCGTGGGAAGCTGCCGAGGTGGGACCAGACGGGCCGCTCAAGAACGCTTGGGAGAAGTGGCGCGGCCGCCGAGATTTGCCTGGCGACGGCCGCCAATGTTCAGAATCAAACCCGAAGCACCTCAGCCCATTGTCCGCATCAAGCGTAGCTTACTTTTCATCTGAGGATACTATGGCCCCTGCCACCGCGCGTGCTGAGTCGACTCGTATCCTCGTCGTGGACGATAGCGAATCTAACGCAAGCCTAATAATCGGCATACTACGCGTGTCGGGGTACACCAGCTACCGAGCCGTGACCGACTCTCGACAAGTGCTTGAGACGGTACAAGAGTACCGGCCGGATCTCGTGATACTCGACCTCCAGATGCCTTACCTCGACGGGTTCGCCGTTCTCGACCTCCTCCGCCCGGTGCTCGCCCAAGACCCGTTCCTCCCGGTCCTCGTCATCACGGGCGACGTGCAGCCGCAATCGCGGCGCCTGGCCCTTGCGTCCGGCGCGAAGGACTTTTTGTCCAAACCGTTGGACGTCGCCGAAGTCGCGCTGCGGGTGCGCAACCTACTTGAGACCCGGATGCTGTACCAGCAGTTGCGGAACCAGAACCAGCACCTTGAGGAAGAGGTGCGCGCGCGGACGACCGAGGTCCGCGAGCAGGCCGCCCTGCTCGCCAAGGCGCGGGACGCGATCCTTGTGCGCGACTTGCGGGACCGCGTACTGTACTGGAACGCCTCGGCGGAGCGCTTGTACGGCTGGACCGCGGCCGAGGTGTTCGGACGGGACCTCAAAGAGTTGATATACCGGGTGCCGCCGGAACAAATCGCCGTCGCGCGGGCCCGGGTGCTGGAAGCGGGCGAGTGGGTCGGTGAGTTGCGGCAAATCGCCCGCGACGGGCGGGAGCTGCAGGTCGAGAGCCGGTGGACGCTGATCCGGGACGAGGCCGGGAGCCCCGTTTCGATCCTCGTGATCAACACGGACGTCACCGAACAGCGGCTCCGAGAGGAGCAGTACCTCCAGGCACAGAAGTTGGAGGCGGTGGGGCGGTTGGCGGGCGGGGTGGCGCACGACTTCAACAACCTGCTCACCGCCATAAACGGGTGCGCCGAACTCCTCTTGGGCGCCCTGCCGGCGGGCGATTCGTCTCGCGACCTCGCGACCAAC
>DASWYH010000841.1:0-5160 GCA_036405095.1 Gemmata sp.
AGCCACAAGTGCTCCGGCCCGCGGCCGTTTACTCGCCCGACCCGCCGCCGAACGCGCCCTACTCTTCGTCGGCGTCGGCGAACTCTTCGAGCCGGCACGAGCGGGTCGGTTGGCGCAGCTTCAACAGGCCGCGGGCCTCGATCTGGCGGATGCGCTCGCGGGTGATGCCGTACTGCTTCGCCACCTCGTCGAGCGTCTTCGGCGTCCCGTCCTTGAGGCCGAACCGCAGCTCGATCACCTCGCGCTCGCGCGGGGCGAGGCTCTTGAGCACCTCGCCGATGCGCTCCTTCAGGAGGGTCGCATCGACGTGCTCGCCCGGGTTGGTGATGTGGCTGTCGCTCAGGAAGTCTTCCAGCGCCCGCTCGCCCTCGCCGCCCACCGAGTCGTTCAGGCTGATCGGGTGCCGGCCCACGATCCGCAGGCTGCGCACCTCGTCCGGTTTGACGCCCAGCGCCGCGGCCAGTTGCTCCAGGGTCGGCTCGCGCCCGGTCGCGGCGGTCAGCTCGCCCCGGGTCTTCTCCATGCGCGCGAGCAGGCTGATCTGGTGGCACGGGACGCGCACCGTGCGGGCGTTGTCGTGCAGCGCCCGCGTGATCCCCTGGCGCACCCACCACGTCGCGTAGGTGCCGAACTTGAACTCCAGCCGCCACTCGTACTTGTCGACCGCGCGCATCAGGCCCCGGTTGCCCTCCTGGATCAGGTCCGAGAACGGCAGCCCGCGGTTGCGGTAGTTCTTGGCGATCGACACCACGAGCCGCAGGTTCGCTTCGGCCAGCTCCTTGCGCACCGCCTGGTACGCCTGCCGGCGCTTGCGGAGCACGCGGACCAGCGCGGCCATCTCGTCGGCGGTCATCGAGGCCCGGCCCTCGGCGTCGCGGAGCAGCTTCCCGAGCCGGCCGCGGTCGGCCGGGGGCGCGGCCCCGCGGTGCGCAATGGCGAGGTGCTTCAGCTCGTCCGCGAGGTCGTTCAGCTCGTCGGTCCAGCGCTCCAGGAGCTCGGTGCGCGGCGACAACTCGTTCACGAGCCGGCGGCACTTCGCGAGCCGGTGGAACCGGTCCCGCTGCCAGGCGGTGCGCCCGCCGCGGTACTCGTCCCGGGCGCCGACCGCGAACACCTCGGCGTCCTGGTCCAACAGGACGCGCAGGGTCGGGAGGTCGGTGCCCAGGCGGGCGAGGATCTGCGCCCGCGTGAGCCGGAGGTCGACGGACGAGTAGGCGTCGATGTTCGGATCGATCGGGGTCTGCCCGGCCGCGATCTGCTCGAACTTCTCCAGCACCCGGCTGAGGAGCCGCGGGCACAGGAGCGCGGCGCCCCGGAACCGGTTCCGGTGGTGCTCCAGGCGCTTCGCCAGCGCGAGCTCCTTCTCGCGGTTGAGCAGCGGGATGGAGCCCATCTGGCGCAGGTACAGCCCGAGCGCGTCGTCCGGTCCGCCGGTGTACTCGTCTTCGGCGGGCGCCTCGTCGCCGTCGGCGCCGGCAACTTCGGGCTCGAGCGCGGTGTCGTCGGCGTCCTCGCCCTCGTCGGCCAGGTCGTCGTCGTCCTCGCGGTCCTCGACCCCCGCGGCGCTCTCGTCGCGGGGCTCGTCGGTCGTCCGGTCGGTGTATTCGTTGTTGTGCGTCATCCGGTTCATGTTCCTGTCGCTCTCCACCCTCGGGGCCGGAGACCGCTAAGGGTCACTGGGGCGGTCGGACTCGCGTCGCGGTACGGGCCGATAGAAGCGAGCCGCTCCGCCGGGTTCCGTGCCAGGTGCGTTGTGTTTTTGAGGGAGTGCGCCGGGTCGGGTCGTGCCCGACTCGCGCGAGAAAACAGTTCCGGTCGTGGGCAGGTCGATCTGCCCCAATATTCGACGCCGCAGATGAACGAAAGGTTCACCCGGGGCGCAGAATCTTCCCAAGCGCGATGTATTATACCCGACCTTCCGGGTCCGGGCGCGGAAACGCACCGCAAACTTTCGCACACTTCACCAGTTACACTCGGGCGCAAACGGCGTGCCTCGGTTGACCGCGCCAGGACGACCGTTCGCGCCACCACTCCCGACCCGTTCAAAGCGCCAACCACAAAGCCCCCGGGTCGCAAAGGCGCACCCGGGGCTAATCGATGCAACCCCTTCGGGGTACAAACCCTCGGGGTCTCCTACCCCGGCGCAGGGAACGCGGGCGCGGTTCGTTGCCCCGGGTCGCGCAGGCGCACCCGGGGAACTCGTCAACACAATTTGGTGTGACCGCCAAAGCGCCCGGGTTCCACGCGGGGCGTTCCCCCACTAAAACGTCGTTGTGGAACGTATTCGGTCAGAAATCGGCGGCTTTTCTCGGGAATGGCTGATGTTCCCGGCCCCCCCGGGTGCGCCGCTCGTCGTCTTCCTCACCGGCACCGGGGGAACCGCGGATTGGGCGGACCGAGAAACGGGATGGTCCCAACTCGCCCGCCGGGAAGGCTTTGCACTTGCCGTGCCGAACGCGCTCCCACCCGACCCCACCAAACCGCCCACCTTTTTGACGAACCCGCCCCGCTGGAACGACGGTTCCCCACCGCTGTTTCAGCCCCCGGTGGCAGATGATGTGAGTTTTCTGATTACGGTAATAAACGATGCGGCCCTTCGCTGGGGCGCGGATTCGCGCCACGTCTTCGTTACGGGCTTCTCGAACGGCGCCGGGATGACGTTTCGGCTCGCGGCCGAAGCCGCGGACCGGGTCGCCGCGATCGCGCCGGTCGCGGGGTACTGTTGGGTGCCCGAGCCGCTCCCGGTCCGCCCGGTGCCCACGTTGTACATGATTGGCACACACGACCTCTTGGTTCCACTTCGCGGCGGGGACGTGCGGTTGCCCTGGAATAACCGCCTCGCGCGCCGGCCGCCGGTGAACGACACGTTGGAACGCTGGGCGCGGGCGATCGGGTGCGCCCCGGTGCCCGTTCCCAAAACCGCCGATCAGAACGTGCGGGTCGAAAGTTACCCGGGGCCGGTCCCCTTCGACACCGTCACCGTGGAGGGGCTCGGGCACCACTGGCCCGGCGGCGGAGCGCTGATGAACCCCCGGCTCGCCGGCCCGCCGTCGAGCGCCATCAGCGCCACCGAGACGATCTGGGACTTCTTCCGCCGCTTACTCTGAGGGGCTGGGCATCTAACGGGTGACGGGGCGCTCCGGCGGTCGTGCCGCCCTCGACCCCACGGGCCACCGCCCGGGTCACTTTCCCCCACGGGCCGGACTACACCACGCAACGAGTTCACCCCAGAAGCCGGTTCGATTCACGGCCCCCCGGAGCGCGCCCAATGAGCACGGCCCTTTCGGAAGCGCATCGTCGAAGTTGAAAATGGACTTTATTGTCCTTTTTCATCTGCTATACTCCCTTCATCTGCCTTTGTGCCTCTCGTCAGGCGCTCCTTTCGCTGCGAGGTGTGGTCATGTTCAGGCTCACCCTTTTGCTGGTGACCGTGTGCGTCACGGCGGCGCCGGCCGCGGCCCAGATCGATGCCCTCGAGCGCCCGCCGATCAACTACAAGACCGCGCAGGCCGATAACGTCATCGTGGCGCTCCAGAAGCGCATCGACGCGGGCCGGGCGAAGCTCAAATTCGCCGACGACCTCGGCTACCTGCCCGCGCTGCTCCGGGAGCTGAACGTGCCCCCGTCGTCGCAGGTGCTGGTGTTCTCCAAGACCAGCTTCCAGCGCGAGCGGATCACCCCCAAGACGCCCCGCGCGCTCTACTTCAACGACGACGTGTACGTCGGGTTCTGCCTGCGCGGGGACGTGCTGGAGTTCTCCGCAGTGGATACCGCGATCGGCACCGCGTTCTACACGCTCGACCAGGAGCCCGCGGCCGACGGCAAACCGGAGTTCCTGCGGCAGCGCGACAACTGCCTCACGTGTCATGCGTCCGGCGCGACCGGTGGCGCGCCGGGGCACCTGGTCCGGTCCGTGTTCACCGACCGGAGCGGGATGCCGGTGCTCAGCGCGGGCACGTTCCGCACGGACCACACCAGCCCGTTCGCCGAGCGCTGGGGCGGGTGGTACGTGACCGGGACACACGGGGCGCAGACTCACATGGGCAACTGGCTCGTTGAGAACAAGAAGAACCCGGCCGAAGGGGGCAACGCGGCCGGGCAAAACGTGCGGGAGCTCAAGTCCCGCTTCACCGTGGCGAACTACCTGACCCCGCACAGCGACATCGTTGCGCTGCTCGTGTTCGAGCACCAGGCGGAGGCCCACAACCGCATCGCGCGGGCGCTGATCGGCACGAAGCAGGCCCACCACTACGAGGAAACCCTGAACAAAGACCTGGGCGAGCCCGCCGGGCACCGCTGGGACAGCGCGAAACGGCGCATCGAGTCCGCCGGCGACCAGCTCGCCAGGTACCTGCTGTTCAGCGGCGAGGCGAAGCTGGAAGGGCCGATCGCGGGGACCTCGGCCTTCGCGAAGGAGTTCGCGGCCCGCGGCCCGTTCGACAAGCGGGGCCGCTCGCTGCGCGAGTTCGACCTGAAGAGCCGGCTGTTCAAGTACCCGTGCAGCTACCTCATCTACTCGCGCGGGTTCGCGGCGCTGCCGAAGGAGGTGAAGGACCACACGCTGAAGCGGGTCCACGAGGTGCTGACCGGTGGGGACACGTCCGCGGCGTTCGCGCACCTGTCCGCGGCCGACCGCAAGGCGGTGCTCGAGATCCTGCGCGACACGGTCCCGGACCTGCCCGAGTACTGGAAGAAGTGATTGGTGAACGGGCCTCCGAGCGCAACTCCTGATAAATTTCGGCGGGCTACCGCTCCCAGAGCTTGCGGTCGAGGGCGCGGAACCCGATCGCCTCGGCGACGTGGTCCTGGGTGATGCGGTCGCAACCCGCCAGATCGGCGACCGTGCGCGCCACCCGCAAGATGCGGTCGTGCGCCCGCGCCGACAGCCCCAGGGCCTCCATCGCCTCCTTCAGTGTGGCCTGCCCGTCGGGGTCGAGGACGCAGTGGGCGCGGAGCTGCTTCGAGGTCATGCGCCCGTTCAGCCCCCCCGCCCTGCTGCCGAACCGCACGGCCTGGACCGCGCGCGCCGCGAACACCTGCGCGCGCATCGCGGCGCTCCCGGTGCCGTCGCCCGGCTTCGAGAGGTCCTCGAACGGGACCGGCGGAACCTCGATGTGCAGGTCCACCCGGTCCAGGAGCGGCCCGCTGATCCGGGCCATG